>JAEWME010000436.1 GCA_023393265.1 Bacteroidota bacterium
GATAGAGGCAGCTTAAAGCTGTTAACCAATTTCTCAGAGTGACTCCAAAAAACGGATCAAAGCCTCGCGGTCTTTGGCCGACAGTTTTCTGAAATCTTCCCTCGACTTTTCGGCTTCGCCGCCATGCCACAAGATGGCTTCGGTGAGGTTTCGGGCGCGACCGTCGTGCAAAAAGCTGGTGTGCCCGCTGGTAAGTGCAGTAAGCCCAATGCCCCAAAGCGGGCGTGTTTTCCATTCTTTACCGTTTGCCAGAAACTCGGGCCGGTTATCGGCCAAATCGTCGCCCATATCGTGCAAAAGCATGTCGGTATACGGATAAATTTTCTGGTTGCTGATTTCAGGAATGCCCGGATAATCTCCGGTAGTAAATGAAGGAACGTGGCAAGCTGCGCATTTGATCTGATCGAAAACCTGGAAGCCGCGAATCACTTCGGCCTGATTGACGTCGCGAGCAGCAGGAACGCCCAGTGTCAAGGCATAAAAAGTAACATTTTCGAGGTCTTCCCGACTCACTTCATCTGCGTCAGGCGCCGGTGAACCGTTTGTTTGTCCGTCCGAACTTTCCACGGGACGCAGGTAATTTGTCAAACCCATGTCTTCGTTGTATGCACCGGCCGACTGCACCAAAACACTCGGCGTGCCTGCCTTCCAGCCAAAGCGGCCCAGTTTTACCGAAGCCGAAACCGGATCCCAAACGTAATTTGGTTTTCCCGAAATATCATCTCCATTTAAATCATCGGGGTCAGCATTTGCTAAAATCGACGTTTCGGGAATGGCCTCCAGCAAGCCAAGCCCGAACACTGGCATTCCAATTCGGGGCGATGTGAGCAGGTTTGAAGGCAAAGGCATATAAGGAGAAACAATCGACACAACCGGCTTCTGCAAAGTCACTTCTGTTCCGTCGGCCAAAGTCATTACTCTCTCCTGAAAGGAAACATTCAGCCTGGCTTCGGGCTGGTAGCCATAGATTGACTGGTGCTGAAGCTGTGTGCCAAAACCAGGTACAGGAGCCGGACCGCCATGTTCGTCGGTTCCCGGAACACTGATCTTCAGGAAAAAGCCGCTCATGGCATTAATATTCGACGGAAATGCGGCCCTTCCATCGGACGGATGGCACCCATTGCACGAATTGTTGTTGAAAATTGAGCCAAGACCACCATGTTTGGGAGCCGGATTGGCCACAAAAAGTGTCTCGAATGCCACATCGCCAGCCAAATGCCGATCGAGATTTTCGCTGGAAAGATTGGGAGCCGGAAGCCCAAATGCCTGACTGGTTGACACAAAAACAGTGGTTTGCCCTCCAGCTTTTTCGCCCTGAAGAGGTGCCGGAAATTCATTCTTTTCAGAATTACATGCGGTGAAAATCAGGATAATGAGCGATGAAAATAAAAGTCGGTTCATTGCAAATGATTAGAGCTGCGAAAGTACTGGCCAATATAATTTTGGTCAATCCCCATAAATGGGGATAATCCATCTTTGGCTGCTTATAAGATGGTAGATCATTTCGATTCGCAAATTGATTGCTTTCACAAATCGACTGCCTTTTTCAGGAAACGGGCGGAACCTAATTTTATTCAGTAGAAAACTTCTGATTTTCAGTATATCACAAATTAAAAGCCAGAAATATTGCAAGCATTTGTTACGTTCGTCCCAATTGCGGCACAAATATTGACAAGTTATCAATCAATTTATTATCCGAATTAAAAACATGAAGCTATGAAAACAATTAACCGCATTTTGTTGGTACTTACCATCGCATTGTTCTCAGCCTGCCAGGGCGAAGATGGCCCGATGGGCCCTCCCGGAGAAGATGGAATCAACATCCTTGGAAAAGTTTACGAAATTCAGGGAACATTTAACGCATCGAATGACTATGGCCTCTACTACAAGTTTCCGACCAACCTGGTTGACGGCGATGTGGTAATGGTTTACATTCTTTGGGAAAAGGCCAGCGACGGCCAAGGTGGTTCTCTCGATGTTTGGCGGGCACTCCCCCAGACAATTTTCCTGGATAACGGCCTCTTCCAGTATAATTTCGATTATACGCTTGGTGATACCCAAATTTACCTTGAAGGCGATCTCGGGCTTTTGAATCCGGCTGACACAGAAAACCAGATTTTCCGGATTGCTGTTATCCCGGCTGATCTGGCCATCAGCCAAACACTCGATCTGACTAACTACCAGGCTGTAATGAGCGCCATTCGTGTAACACCTGAAAAGATTAAAAATATTTCGGTTACCGCGCCTTCTATAAAGCAGTAACGTCTCTGGTGAAGACAAATGAAAACGGATGGCTCCTGAAAAAGGTCATCCGTTTTTTATTTGCGGAAATTCCATATCAAAAGAGAAACTGTCAAAAGAAGCACTTCCGCATTACTAAAAACAGCGACGGCGGAAATGGTAATTTTTCCGCCGCCGCATTCAACAATATCTTTGGTAATTAGCCTTTCAGCTTTTTGATTCGCTTCAGGTTTTTCCGTCTGGCAATTTTCAGCCTCATCACGTAGTCCAGTTCGTAAAGAGCCGGTACAAACATAAGGGTAAGGAAAGTTGCGAAACTTAAACCAAATATAATCGCCCATGAAAGCGGGCCCCAGAAAGCCACGTTATCACCACCAAAATAAATGTGAGGATTCAGCTCGGTGAAAATCGTTTCGAAGTTGATATTCAGCCCAACAGCCAGCGGCACTAAACCAAGCATAGTAGCGGTTGCTGTAAGAATAACAGGAGTGATACGGGTTTTACCACCTTCGATAATGGCCCGTCGTGTTGGCACACCTTCAGCTTTCTTCGAGTCGATAAATTCCACAATCAGAATTCCGTTTCGGACCACGATACCGCCTAGCGCGACAATACCCAAACCAGTCATCATGATGACAATATCCATGTGGAAGATGATCACGCCAAGCAAAACACCGATAATGCTGAAGATAACTTCGCTAAGAATAATCAGCGATTTGCTGATTGAAGCAAACTGAGTAATCAGGATAAAGAAGATCGCACCGATCGCAATCACCATTGCTTTCAGGAGGAACGACACCGTTTCTGCCTGATCGTCCTGCTCGCCTGTAAGCTTTATTTCGGTTCCTTCGTGTAATGCAAATGTCTTGGCTTCACGTTTTATAACAGGCACGATATCGTTGGCAGAGTAGCCAGAAAGTACGTTCGAATACACCGTAATCACCCGTTTCTGGTCGAGACGTTTGATACCTGCATACGACGATGTGTAGTCAATTCGTGCAACCGTTGAAAGTGGAATACTGCGCAGCATTCCTGAATTCATGTCACGATAGGTAATCTGCAAATCAACCAGCGCATTGATGTCGTCGCGGGTCGCTTTATCGTAACGCAGCATGATCGGATATTCGTCCTCGTCCTGCTTCAGTTTCGAGATTTCTTTCCCGTAGAGTGCCGTACGAACTTCCATGCCAATCTGTCCGGTTGAAAGACCTACACGGCGGGCACGATCACGGTCGATCTGTATAATAATTTCCGGAGAGTTCATCTCGAAGTCGGTCTTCAGCTCTTCCACGCCGGGGATATTCAGCGAGTCGATATAATCTCGGAATGAATAAGCATCCTTGATCAACGTTTCGAGATTCTCGTTAGTAATTTCTATGTTGATCGGCTTACCGGTTGGAGGCCCGTTCTGTTCCTTGTCAACAGTGATTTCAGCGCCGGCAATATTGGTCACTTCTTTCCTTATTTTCTCCATGTACTGAGTGGTAGAAATTCCTGTTGTCCGGAGTTTATGCTCGATGAAATTCACAGTTACCTTACCCCTGTTAAAAGGTGTTCCTGAAGAAACAAAACCTTCTTCTTCGGCGCCAATTGTCACATTCGAAATAATCGATTCAACATCCGGATTGCTTTGTCCGAGCGCTGCATAAACACGTTTTTCAACAACGCGGGTAACGCTGTCGGTTACATTCTGGTGTGTTCCACCGGGCATTTTGATGTAAACGTAAACCGAATTCGGGTCACCGTCGGGGAAGAATAAAACAGTCGGTTTTGCAACGCCTGTAATGAAAATAGTTGCAAAGAACAAGCCGATCATACCAACCAAAATCCAAACCGGACGGGCTCCTTTCAGCACCCAGCGAAGCTGTCTTTCGTAGAAAACCATGATTGAAGGCCATGTTTTTTCCTGGAAAGTATGAATGGCCCGTTTCAAAACAAAGTGGAAAAGAAGAATCAGGATAACTGCAAAAGCAAGCAAATTGGCCATTGTAAATGCACTATTCGAGTTACCAACAAAATATACCACATAAAGCAGCACAGCCAGCGCGCCCATAACAATGGTCGAAATCTTAAGCTTTCTCCAGGTATTGCCCTGCTGGAATTCCTGATCATATTCGTGTTTCATGAATGAAACCGCAAAAACCGGGTTGAATACATAAGCTACGAAAAGCGATGCAAACAAAGTGATGATAAGCGGCACGGGCAAATAGTGCATAAACTGTCCGACAATTCCGGGCCAGAAAGCCAGCGGGAAGAAAGGTGCCAGCGTTGTAAGTGTTCCCGACAAAATCGGGAGAAATACTTCTCCTGCTGCCTTTTTCGCTGCAATCGAAATATCAGGATTGAAGCGGTGCAGGCGGTGTGTATTTTCGATCACCACAATGGCGTCGTCGACCACAATACCGAGCGCAAAGATGAAAGCAAACATTACGATCATGTTCATGGTGAAACCAAGACCCGGTATCACCATATAGGCCACAAACATCGACAACGGAACCGACAGACCAACAAAAAATGCGTTGGTGAAACCCATAAAGAACATCAACACAACTGTTACAAGAATGAACCCGATGATGATGGTGTTATTCAGTTCTTCCAGAGTGTTACGGGTAAAGCGGCTTTGGTCACCGGTAATGGTCACCTGCATATCTTTCGGGTATTCACGGCTTTTCAGTTCGTCGATAATTGTTTTAATCTGGTCTGAAGCATCAAGCAGGTTCGCTCCGCTCTTTTTGATCACATTCAGGGTGATCACATTTTTTCCATCAAGGCGGGCAAAACTGGCCTGTTCTTCAAAGCCGTCGTTCACCGTGGCAATATCGCTTAGTTTGACCAGCGCACCACTTGACGACTGAACAACAATGTCTTTTATCGTTTCAACATCGGCAAACTGACCTTTGATGCGGACGGTGTTACGGGTTCCGTGGTTGGTGAGTATACCTCCCGAAATGGTCATGTTTTCCATTGCAACAGCCTGTTCAATGTTTCCGAATGTAACTTTGGCGGCCTGCATCTTGAAAATGTCGGCATCAATCTGAATTTCCCGGTCGAGCGCACCAACGATGTCAACTCGGGTGATTTCTTTGATACCTTCAATTTTATCCTGAGCAACTTCGGCAAAATGTTTAAGTTTTACCAGGTCGTAATTTCCTGATAAGTTAATAAACATTACAGGCATGGCCGAAATATCGACGTCGCTCACTTCGGGGTCCGAAGGCAGATCATTTGGCAAATCACTTTTGGCTTTATCAACCGCATCGCGTACGCGCTGCTTGGCTGTTTCAATCGATAAATCGGGCTCGAATTCAACCACAATCGCGCTATAATCGGGGACCGAATTACTGGTGATTTTTTTCACATTCGAGATCGACTTCAATTGCTTTTCGATCGGACGGGTCACCAGGTTCTCCATATCTTCGGGAGACGTTCCCGGATAGGGTGTGGTAACTACAATATATGGGATAATGACCTGGGGAAATGTTTCCTTGGGAATGAAGTAATAATTCATTAACCCGAGGAGCGATATCAGGGTTGCAAGCACGTAAACACTTGTCCTGTTATTGATAGCCCAGCTCGTTGCAAAGAATTCTTTAAACTTGTTTTCTTTCGACATGGCAGGTTTTTTTGATGATTAGAAAGTTACCTGATCGCCCTGATTCAGGTTTTGATATCCGGCAGTGATGATCTGGTCGCCTGCAGTAAGCCCTTCGAGAACTTCAGTTACTCCATCGTAATCAAGACCGGTTTTGATGATACGGCGCTCTGCCACTTTTTTGTCGCCGTCGGCTTTAACCACGTACACATATTTTCCTTCCTGATTGCTCTGAATAAGGGTTACAGGCAGGCAAAATGTTTTATCGTTGGTGTAATCAAGAATCTTGATATTAGCGATCATATTGGCACGCAACTCAACATCTTTCGACGAAACTTTGCATTCAACTTTGAAAGTGCGGTTAGTCGGATCGATAAACCGGCTGGTGAAATTCAGCTTGGTTTCAATTTCTTTGCCAAGATCAGGAAAACTTACAACGGCTGAATTACCATTTTTGATGCTGGCAGCATAGTTTTCTGAAACGTCGGCAGAAATTTTTGCCACGCTCATGTTGATCACCCGAATGGTGGAAGTTGGCATTCCCGGAGAAGCCATCTGGCCAACGCGAAGCGGATTACTTTCAACCGTCCCGTTAATAGGCGAAATAACTTTCGACATGTTCATCTGCTCTTCGATGGTAGCAGCGCGGCGTTCGAGCGCTTCCTTGTTGTTTTTGGCCTGAAGGTACTGCACTTCGCTGCCAATTTTCTTTTCCCAAAGAGCGGCTTGTTTTTCGAAGATGCTGCTGGCCAGATCGAGCTGGGTTTTCACTTCTTCGAGCGACTGTTTCAAAACCTGCGCATCCAATTCAGCCATTACCTGACCTTTTTTTACCTGGCTGCCTTCTTTTACATAAACAGCGGTAACAATTCCGGCAGTCTGCGGGCTGACAGCAATATTCTGGTCGCCGTCAACAGTTCCCTGCACCTGTATGTAGTGATTAAAAACACATTCGGTTGCCGGAGTTACTTTCACGGTGATGGCTTTTACAGCAGCTTCGCCAGCCGGATTCACCTCAGCCTCCAGTTTCGAAATTTCAGCGTTTAACTGTTCTCTCTGAGCCTTCAGCTTTTCCAGTTCTGCCTTTTTATCGGTACCCTGGCTGCACGATACCAAAAAAGCGATAAGGGCTGAGTAAATAAAAATCTTTTTCATTGTTTAAATATTTTATTGTTTTTTAATTTCTTATTGGTTGAAATCCTGATTGATATTGTACATTTTCTCCAGTTTCGACTTGGCTCCTTCCAGATCGTAAATAGCCTGATAATATTCGGTCAGGTTGGTCAGATACTGGTTCTGGCTGGTCATTAAATCCATGCTCGAAGCCATACCTTGTTTGTATTTTTCGAGGGTCCGCTGGTAAATGTCGTCCGACAACTCTTTGCTTCTTTTCTGATTTTGGTATTTTTCGAGTTTTAGCTTCACATCCATCTGATACTGACTGGCCTGCATCATCAGGCTGCTTGATACAAACTGACTGGTATTTTTAGCTTTATCGAGCGCCATTTTTTTCTGCGATACAATCGAAAGACGCTGACCACTGCTGAAAATCGGAATGTCAAGGGTTAATCCGAGCATATCTTTTGGTGTAAAATCGAAAGCCGGAGCCTTCACTTTTTCAGTATGATTATAGTAACCGGCAAGTGTTGGCAGGAAGGCGCTTTTTGCGAGGTTCAAATCAAGCTTGGCCGCCTGCTCCGATGTTTTCACCAGTTGATAATCGACGTTTTGTTCGAGGCTGAAATTCTCAGAAATCAGCTTTAGGCTTGATGCTGTCAGCATATCGTCTGAATCAAGCGCATCTGTTAAGGCAATTGCCTGCGATTCGTCGATACCAAGCTGAATTTTCAGCAAGCGGTAGCCAACATCCAGGTTGCTTTCAATCTGATTCAACGCATTGGCAATGGTATTGGCAGTAACCTCCAATTGATCTACATCTGTCTTTTCGACGAAACCCTGCTTGTTCATTTCCGATATTTCGTACTTTGTTTTGTTGATGTTCTCAAGGTTCTGGCCCAGGATTTTTTTACTTTCTTCCGCCAGTTGAATCATCGTGTAGGTATTGGTTACCGTTTCAATAACATCCAGTCTTGTTTTCTCGGCCGTTTGTTTGGTGAAACCGTAATACACTTTGGTTGCCTGCAAACCAACAATATACGATCCGCTAAAAATCAACTGCGAAAGCGTGAAATCGAAAGTGGTGTTGTCTTTCAACCCAAGTGCAATGGGTTCGCCGGCTACAGCATTCATGTAAATTTTTTCACCTGAATTCAATTCAACAGAACTCATGGTTCCGCTCATAGTTGCAGGATCCCATGGCACCTCTTGCTTCGACAATTCAGTAGTTCCGCCAAAACTCAGCGTAGGAACTTTAAAAATGTGAGAATAGCTGCCCTTTCCGGAGATTTGAGGCAGCCCTGTTGCAGTGGTTTCCCATACTTTCTTTTGGGCAATTTTAAGGTCGAGGTCCGAATTCATGATGTTCGTGTTGTTCTCCATGGCTTTTTTCAAAGCATCCTGAAGGGTTAGTTTCACCGGTTCCTGGGCTTTGACAAGAACAGCACTTCCAAGAATCATCACAAAAAGTAACAATAGTTGTTTGTGTTTTCTGAACATGTTTTTGTATTCTTTATTGGTTATTAATATTTTTATTCAACTGAGTAATTTCAGATTTACGGCGTTCGAAGTAGGCAATTCCTTCGGCTGTTGAAATGGCGCGGATATGTCCTTCTATGAGTGCTTCAATAACCTCATCGAACGTAATGTTTTCAACAAGGCAGTATTCCTTGGTATGCAAATCAAGCAGGTTTTTCACGTAAAATGCAGCAACCAATTCAACATTCAGGTCGCTTCGGTACAAACCTTCGTTAATTCCTTTCTGAATATTTTCGCTCATCTGGTTGAAGATGTAACCTTGCTTCCTGTTGAGGAACTGATTAAAAATCGGCTCGTAATATTTTTTCAATTCAAATCGTGTTTTTGTGTCCAGCTTACTCATTTCTTCCGCTACCATCAGGCTTGCTTTGAGCAGCACTTCAATGGCATTGAGTTCTTCAAATTTCAGTTCCGAAAATTTTGCGTCCCATTTCTTCTCATCGTAGTAAAAAAGTTTCTCAATCAAGTCTTCCTTACTTTTTACGTACTGGTAAAGGGTTTTCTTCGAAATCCCCAAGCTACGGCTGATGTCGTCCATGTTCAAACTTCGGATGCCAAATTCCCTGAACAACTCCAGTGTCTTATCCAGAATCGCACGAAACTTCGGATCTTCAAAGTTTAATTCTTCCTGCATTTTGAGTTTTAAATTAATTTCGTTACAAATAACGGAAACATTTTCGACAGGAAACGTTTCCGAAGTGTAAATTGTTCGTTAACTAATTTGTGCCAAAATTCCGGATTTAGTACCAACAACAACTTAAAAGGGTAGATGATCAGGCAGTTTTAATAGGTAAATGACTGATTTCTGAAGGTAAAATACCAGGCATTTTTCGTCCTGAAAGAACAAACCAACGTCACCTATTTTCTACTGACGAATAAGTGAATAAAATATTTTAAGGTGCAATTATTTGTTCCTTAATAAAATGTCAGGATAAAAGGAACAAAGAAGTGTAAAATCAGAAAATTAAACCGGTGAGCCATGCCCAAACAATATAGCGAAGCAGCTTGCCAACATACATGGTTATAGCAATGATCCATATATTGGACCGAAGCACACCAAGCCCAATGGCAAAAATGTCGCCCACTCCGGGAAGCCAGGTCAGGAAAGCAAAAAAGGCACCGCTTTTATACAACCGGTTGTGCCATTTTTCGATGGTTTCGCGCTTCACCCGCAGGTATTTTTCAATCCATTCCCACTTGCCGAGATAACCGAGTGCGAAGCTGCTCATACCGCCAACCCAGTTCCCGAGCGAGGCCACAAGCACAGCCGAATAAACATCGGTTCCGCTTGCAAGCACTGCCGTGAGCACTACTTCGGAACTAAACGGTACGACAGTGGCTGCCAGAAAACTGGCAATAAAAAGTCCCCAAAGATTGTAATTGAGAAGTCCGTCCATGAGCTGGATAAATCGCGTGCAAAAGTAAAAAGGAAATCTTTGGCTGCAAATTAGCAGTTTTTTCCAAACAAACAGAGCATCCCCGAGTTCGAACAATTTTAACTAACTTTGAGCGCTAAATTTTCATAAAAAAAGAAATGGATTCAACCCGCCAAAATAAAATAGCCCGGCTGATACAGAAAGATCTGGCCGACATTTTTCAGAAAGAAGCAAGGAATATTTTCCCCGGAACGCTCATCAGTGTTACCAACGTGCGGGTTTCGCCCGACCTTTCGGTTGCCAGGGTTTACCTGAGCATTTATCCGTCGGAGAAAAGCAAGGAAGCGCTGGCCGAAATCAAACTGATGCACTCAAAAATCAGAGGTTTGCTCGGACAAAAGGTTGGTAAACAATTGAGAATTGTACCTCAACTCGAGTTCTTTATCGACGACAGCCTCGACTACATCGACAACATCGACCGGCTTCTCAAAGAATTGTAGCAGTTAGCAGTCACAGTATTCAGTTTGAAAGTAGTTTGCAACTGAACACATAACCGAAACATTTCCCAAATTTCACGTTTCACATTTGCCTTTTTACCTGACATTATGCAATACGATCCCATCAAACGCTCGCTCGGAAAAGTTTTTAACCAGCATCCTGTTTTGCGGAAGTTATTTTACCAGTTACTCGATTTGTTGCTGCTTCGCGCCTGGCATATCCGGAAAGAACTGAGAAAAAGAAGCAAGGCCGATCCTGAAGTTTTGGCTATTCTCGATGCAGGTTCAGGTTTCGGGCAATATACCTACCGGATGGCCAAATGGTTTCCGAAAGCAAAAATCAAAGCTGTCGACATTAAACCTGAACAGATTGAGGATTGCAACCAGTTTATGCAGCAGGTGGGGCTGAACAACCGGGTAAAATTCGAGCTGGCCGACCTGACCCAATTTCAGGAAAACGGGAAATACGATCTTATTTTGTCAGTCGACGTGATGGAACATATTGAAGAAGACGTTCAGGTTTTCAGAAATTTTGTTGCTTCGATGAAAAAAGGCGGCATGTTGCTCATTTCTACACCGTCCGACCAGGGCGGATCGGACACACACGACCACGATCATGAGGAAGGCGTTCACGGCTTTATAGACGAACACGTTCGCGACGGATACAATATTATTGAAATCGAAAATAAACTGAAGTCAGCCGGTTTCTCGAAAGTTGAAGCCCGGTATTCTTATGGAAGCCCTGGAAAAATTTCCTGGAGATTGTCGATGAAATACCCGATTTTAATGCTTGGCGCCAGTAAAATATTTTTTGTAGTACTGCCATTCTACTATCTCGTGGTTTACCCGTTTGCGCTGGTGCTCAACTGGATGGACCTTTCGATCAAACATAGAAGCGGAACCGGCCTCATCGTGAAAGCCTGGAAATAGTACCAACTGGTTGATGATTCATGATAAATGATTAATTTTCAAGGCACCAGCCCATTCCGTCATTAACTATTAACAACGACCATTGAAAACCGCTTTTTATATTGCCCGCCGATACCTGATCTCGAAAAAATCGGTTAACCTGATCAATCTCATTTCGGGAATATCAGTTGCGGGAGTCACCATCGGGACTTTTGCACTAATTGTTATCCTTTCGGTTTTCAACGGCATGGAAGCGTCAATCAAATCGCTTTTCTCTTCGTTCGATCCCGACATCAAAATTACGGCCGCTGTTGGTAAATCTTTTCCGGTCGAAAGCATCCATACAGAAGATATCCTGAAGATAAATGAAGTTCAGCGGGTAACACCGGTGATTGAAGAAAACGCGCTGCTCCGCTATGGCGACCGCCAATATTTTGTTACCCTGAAAGGAGTTCCATCCAACTACAACGAGATTCTGCAACTCGACAGCAGTTTCATCCCAGCCGGAAAGTTCATTCTCGAAGCCAACCAGTTACCTTTTGCAGTGGTTGGACAAGGCGTTGCATATTACCTCTCGGTGGGGATGAATTTCACCGAGCCCATCCATGTTTATGCACTGAAAAAAGGAGCCACGAGCCTGCCGACGCTGACAAATTCATTTAAACACACCACGATTTATGCTTCAGGCATTTTCCAGGGACAACAGGAAATAGATTCTCGTTATGTGCTTGTTCCGTTTGAGTTTACGCGTGAGTTATTCGAAATGGACAACCGGGTAACTTCGGTGGAAGTAGGGCTAAAGCCCGGTGCCGACGCCGACCAGTTGAAAAAGAAAATTGCCGCAATCATCGGCGACCAGTTTGTGGCCAAAACCGAAAGCGAGCAACACGAATTGTTCTACAAAGTAATGCAGTCGGAAAAGTGGGCCATTTTTGTCATTCTCGCTTTTGTATTGCTCATTGCGTCGTTCAACATCCTCGGGTCGCTGTCAATGCTTATAATCGACAAAAAAGAGGACATTACCATCCTGCAGAGCATGGGTGCCAGTAAAAAGCTCGTTCGCCTCATCTTTTTGTTCGAGGGATGGCTGATCTCTGTTTCAGGAGCAATTTTCGGTCTCATTTTGGGTGTTGTCGTCTGCTGGATTCAAATCAGGTTCGGCATTCTCCGGATTCCCGGAAACGACGGTTCATTCATCTTCTCTACCTATCCGGTAGAAGTCCGCTTTTTCGACCTGATCAATGTTTTCCTGCTGGTTGCCGGAATCGGTTTTCTGGCTGCCTGGTATCCCATTCGTTTTATTTCAGGAAAATACCTGAAAAGTTCGGACGAATAGAAGACTATCCCTTCAGCAAAAAACTAAAATCATCGCCTGCAGCAAGTTCCATCGGTTCCATTCCTTTCCTGAAAATACGTGCTTTCCGCGACCCTATCAGTTGAATATCCTGATTTTCGACACGCAGCATGGTCGCTTCGCGCAGTCCCACGACATAAACTCCGGGATTGATTGCCAAAAATTCTTCGATACGTTGTTCGCGGGTTTCGCCGCCATGTCCTTCGGGATGAGCATCGAGGTAATGCGGATTGATCTGGAACGGCACCAGGCCAGTTGTATCAAATCCTTTCGGATCGATAATGGGCATGTCGTTGGTAGTACGCAAAGTTGGGCAGGCAACGTTCGATCCGGCACTCCAGCCAACATAAGGCGTTCCGGCCAAAACCTTTTCGCGGATAATTTCCATCAGGTCATTGTCATGGAGCATCCGCACCAGTTGCCAGGTATTTCCGCCTCCAACAATTATTGCTTCGGCATTGCGAACAGCTTCCTGCGGATCAGAAAAATGATGAATACTTTTAACCTGAAAACCAATCTCAGCAAAACGATCGGCTACTTTCTGCTCGTACAGATCGAATGAAAAAGTAACTGCAGCATAGGGAATAAAAAGTGCAGTCAACGGCTTTTCACCAAGAAATTTCTTGATTTCGTGTTTCGGATAATCCAGGTAAGCTTCGCCCGGATTGGTTGAATTGCTGATTAAAAGTAGTCTCATGATTTAAAATGAAATTAAACGTATACCTGCGGAAAACGGATGAAGTTCGGGCCCTTTGTGCTCTTCGAACAAGGGAACCATATCGTATGTCATAAACAAATTAATCCATCGGTATCCCATTCTGAGAGTTCCGGCAATTTTATAATCCTGAACTGAGTAATCGCCGGGCGATTTGAGCTTTTCCCGTTTTCCATCTTTCCGATATTTGATTTTGGTGTGCGATTCGAGTCGTTTCGCTCCGGTTACCCCAGCCGAAAAATAAATGTGATCCATCCTGTTTTTAATTGGCACCTGAAATTCCA
>JAEWME010000033.1 GCA_023393265.1 Bacteroidota bacterium
GTTTACCATCGATAGTTATCCTGATGTTGTTTTCACCGGAAAAGTAACCATTGTCGGCTCGAATACGGCCTCGCAGTTTTCGCTTATCCCGGCAAACAATGCTTCAGGAAACTTTACGAAAGTGACACAACGTGTTCAGGTAAAAGTATCGATTGACGGCGTGAAAGAAGGACAGAAACTTTCCGATTTCCGTTTGTTGTCGGGCATGTCGGCAGTTGTTAAAATTATCAGGAAATAATGCGACGGATTACACCTACACACCGGCTACGCCGGAAACTGCGTGGCCGTAATTCAGCGTTCCATCCACGGAATGTCAACTACAAATGGTTTTTGCTGGCCAACATCATGTTTGGTACTTTCATGGCGGTGCTCGATGCTACCATCGTGAATGTAGGGCTACCGAAAATTATGGCGTCATTCGGGGTGGGAATCGATAAAATTGAATGGGTTATTACAGCCTACATGCTTTCGATGGCGGTGATGTTGCCTACATCGGGCTGGCTGGCCGACCGTTTTGGCTATAAACGCCTGTATTTTATCGGTTTGTTTTTGTTCACCGCGGGCTCTATGCTTTGCGGAATGTCGAACAACGAAGATGCCCTTATTTTGTCGCGAATTGTTCAGGGACTTGGCGCCGGGATGATTCAGCCGCTCGGTATGGCAATCATCACCCGTGAGTTTCCGCCGCACCAGCGAGGCGTGGCCATTGGTTTCTGGGCAATTTCCGCTGCTGCATCCGTGTCGTTTGGTCCGCTCATCGGCGGTTACCTCGTCGACAACTTTAGCTGGCAACTTATCTTCGATGTCAACATTCCGTTTGGTATTGCAGCGATGGTATTTACGATCCTCATTCAGCGCGAGTTTGTTAATCCGCGTGCCGGGAAGTTCGACTTTGTTGGCTTTATTTCGGTCGTCATTTTTGTGCCGGTTTTGCTTTATGCGCTTTCCGAAGGAAGTGCAGCAACCAACTCTGCCGGGTGGCACGCCCCTTATATTTTGATCTGTTTTGCTGTCGCGGCTGTTTTTGGAGCCATCTTCATTACGCAGGAACTTACCACCGAAAATCCGTTAATAGAACTTAAACTGCTCGGGAATTACAATTTCGGGATGGGAAACCTGGTAATCCTGATTTTCAGTATGGGTATGTTCGGGAGTACTTTTCTGCTTCCGCTTTACCTTCAGAATTCAATGGGGTACACGGCGCTTCAGGCCGGAGCGGTGTTCCTGCCGGTCGGGGTTATACAAGGAATGATGTCGCCGCTTGCCGGAAAATTCGCAGATAAGTACAACCCCAAAATTCCAATGATCATCGGGGTTATTGCGCTTGGGATCAGTTTTATCCTGAATTCCGAACTGTCGTTCCTCTCAGAAAAGAACCTGATCATGACCTCGCTGTATTTACGCGGTTTTGGCATGGGGATTATTTTTACGCCGCTGAGTACATTGTCGCTGCTAACCATGCCACGGGATAAAATGGCACAGGCATCGGGTATTACCAACACCATCAGGCAGATTGGCGGTAGTCTTGGCGTAGCCATGTTCACCACCTTACTCACTACGCGCGTCAATTTCCATTCGCAGATGTACGGAGCTGCGCTTCAGTCAGGCTCTCCTGAATTTAAAAGTACGGTTTCGCACCTCACTTATTACGCGCAGCAACATACAGGGAGCAACATGGCTACCGCGTTGCAGCAGGGGAAATATATGCTGATTTCTCATGTCAGCAAACAGGCCTACATTCAGGGCATCGACGACGATTTCTGGATCGCCGCCATGATCACCTTTTTGTGTCTTCTCCCGGTTTTGATTATGCGGGTAAAGAATAAAAAATCACCAGTTAAAGTTTAGCTATATGAATCATAACTTTCAAAAAATCATTTATATTCTGCTTCCTGCAGCATTGTTTTTCTTCTCCGGAACTGCTTTTGCGCAATCGTTACCTGCTGATTCACTGTCGTTGGAAACCATCATTGGCGAGGTGGTGCAAAGCCATCCGATGGTAAAAAAGGCGCAGGAAGATCTTACTGTTTCGGATGCAAAAATCGGGATAGCCAAATCGGCAACCCTGCCGACAGTAGGGTTCGAAACTTCGTACACCCGCATTGGCCCGATCTCCAATATTTCTATTCCTGATTTGGGATCTTTCAGCCTGATGCCGCACGACAACTATTCGGCTTCAATCAGCGCCAGCCAAACGATTTACGACTTTGGTAAAACGCAAAAGAATATTGCGCTCGAAACTCAGGGAAAGCAGCTTTCAGGAGCAACCGTGGAACAGGTAAAGCAAAAGCTTTCGCAAACAGTGATCGCGAATTACTACTCGCTGGTCTATCTTCAGGAAGCTGTAAAAATTAAAGATGAAGAACTCCGGATGTTAAACGAACACCTGGGCTACATTCAGAAAAAACTTGCCACGGGTTCGGCTACCAATTACGAAGTGCTGACCACCCAGGTACGCATTTCGAATAAAGAAAACCAGAAAACTGATTTACTCACGGCCATTGAAGTGAAGGTGAGCCAAATCAACTCGCTGCTCGGGAGACCTGAGTCGACAAAGCTGTTGGTAAAACGTCAGCTTGGACTGGCCATGCCCGAAATGCAAAGTGATTCGCTTTTTGCTTCGGCCATGAGAAACCGCGACGAGATGAAACTTGCCCGCGAGAAAGATAAGCTGGCGCAGATGCGGTACAGCCTGGTTTCGTCGCAGAACAGTCCGGTGATTTCGGCTTTTGCTTCTGGTGGCTTTAAGAATGGTTATATTCCCTATATGAACGACCCAACACCAAATTTCGCTGTTGGCTTTGGCCTGAAAGTCCCGATTTTTGATGGCCACCGCAAAACCTATTCGCTTACACAGGCACAGTCGGCCATCGACGCGAACAACCAGGAAACCGAAATTGCGCGTCGCCAGATTGTTGATGAGATTGTTGAGACAGAAGCCAACATGGGTGCCGCCCTGAAGAAAGTGGGGCAGTCAGAACTTCAGCTTAAACAGGCTGTTCAGGCTTATGAACTGGCAAAAGTGAAATTTGATGCCGGTGTGATTACCAATCTTGAACTGATTGAAAGTTCGACCACTGTTTCGGAAAGTCGCCTGATGTTGCTGAAATCGAAAATTGATTACACAGTGAGTAGTTACAAACTGAAATCGGCGGTTGGCGAGCGACTTTACTGACATTGAAAGCCTTTGCTGACAGACAGAATGTTTTTCAGGAAAGGATAAAAATATACCGGATTGTAT
>JAEWME010000081.1 GCA_023393265.1 Bacteroidota bacterium
ACTGCTGACATTGTTAACATGGTGACTTCGCTGAGAGCCGATGGCTTGATTGTCCATGTAAATCCGATGCAGGAATGGTTTCAGCTTGAAGGAAACCGCCTCAAACAGGCGCCAATTGAAACCATCAGGCAGTTGCTCGACCTCACCAACTTGAAAGTGATTGTGAAGGAAGTTGGACAAGGATTCGGCCCCGAAAGCATGAAGCAATTGCTTAGGTTACCACTCGAAGCCATCGAATTTGGCGCATACGGCGGAACCAATTTCACCAAGTTGGAATTGATGCGTGGTGAACCACAACAATACGACGACGGTTTTCCGTTTGCTTTTGTTGGTCATTCGGCTCGGCAAATGGTGGGTTACGTGAACGATGTGCTTCGTGAGAATCCGGATGTTGCCTGTCGGCAAATCATTGTTTCCGGAGGTGTCCGCCATGCACTCGATGGCTACTACCTCACTTCCGCCTGTAAACTCCCGGCTGTTTTCGGGATGGCTTCGGCTGTTCTAAAGCACGCGTCGACAAGTTACGAGTCGCTCGAAGCATTCCTCGAAACACAGGTTCAGGCGCTGCAACTTGCCAAAAATTTCCTGAGAATTAATCCTGATTATCATGGATGAGTCCATCATACAAGGGTTTTCGAAATACAATAAAAACCAGCGGATTGACGCTCTGATCCAAAAATATGGGTTCGATCCCGACACAATTGAGGCATTGAAATCATGCCAGGTTCAAGATGAAACTGTTCAAAAAATCATCGACGAACTTAGCGAAAATCCAATTTCAGGTTTCCCTCTTCCATTTTCTGTGGCTCCTAATTTTATCGTGAACGGTAAAAACCTGTTTTTTCCTTTGGTTTCAGAAGAAAGTTCCGTTGTTGCCGCGCTTGGAAACGCGGCTGGCTTTTGGGCAAAACGCGGCGGTTTCCGAGCGGAAGTCGCCGGGACCGCGAAAAAAGGGCAGCTTCATTTTAAATGGTGTGGAAACAAGGAACAATTGTTTCTTCTTTTTCCCGAAATCCGCGAGAAGCTACGGTACGAATGTGCTCCCCTCACAGCAAAAATGGAAGAACGCGGCGGTGGTATTTCCCGGATCGACCTCAAATATTTGCCCGAAATACTTCCAAATTATTACCAAATCGACGCCACTTTTGAGACCTGCGATGCGATGGGCGCCAATTTCATCAACTCGTGCCTGGAGCAATTTGGCAAGAGCCTCCAGGATTATTTCCTGAAAAGCCGGGTCATTTCGGAATGCGACCGCGGTTGTGAAATTATCATGGCCATTTTGTCGAATTACACCCCTGAAAGTCGCGTGAGAGCCTGGGTGGAGTGCCCCGTTTCAGAATTGATTGACGGCAAAACGCCCGCTGAATGTGATGCCTTTGCACGACAATTTGAGCAGGCGGTGCGTATTTCGCAGCACGACATTTCGCGCGCAGTGACACATAACAAAGGTATTTTCAATGGCATCGATGCGCTGGCTGTTGCCACGGGAAACGACTTCCGGGCCATTGAAGCTTGTGGACACGCCTTCGCCTCCAGAAACGGACAGTATGCCGGATTAACCGATGTTCAAATACAGAACGGACATTTCCGGTTTAGCATAGAAATTGCGCTGGCTGTTGGCGTGGTTGGCGGCGTAACAGCAGTTCATCCGATGGCGCGGCTGGCGATGAAAATACTCGATAACCCATCGGCAAAAGAACTGATGATGTATCTCGCAGTTGCCGGCCTCGCATCGAATTTTGCCGCAGTGAGGGCGCTGGTTTCCAAAGGAATTCAACATGGCCACATGAAAATGCACCTCAGCAACATCATGAACCAACTACACATTGCTGATGAAAACAGAAGTAGAATTCAGGAATATTTTCAGGATAAAACGGTATCGTTTTCGGCAGTGGCGGAGTTTTGGAAGCGTTGCGGGTTGCGAGATTCAGGCTGCGAGTGACGCTTTTGTTCCACAGTTTCTGGATGTTGATTATTCGATATTCAATATTGGAATTTTTCTTTTTGTCTAAAATCTAATATCTGTTGTCTATTGTCTCTCACCACTACATATCGCGCCAACGGCAAGTTGCTGCTCACCGGAGAATATTTGGTTCTCCACGGGGCAAAGGCGGTTGCTTTGCCGCTAGAAGTTGGACAGCGGCTGGAGGTTTCCTTTCCAAATTACACACAAGCTATTGTCTGGCAGGCTTTCTATCACGAAGCGCTTTGGTTTTCGTGTGAGCTGAGCCCGGCAGATTTTTCGATCCAAACAACTTCCGATCCGGAAAAAGCTGAATCGCTGGCCCGAATCCTGAAGACTATTCAAGCAATCAATCCGACGTTTAATATTGAAGCAGGAACACTTTTAAAAACCACGCTCGAATCGAATCCTGAATGGGGTTTTGGCAGTAGCAGCACGCTCATCAGCCTGCTCTCCCAGTTTTCAGGAGTCGACGCATTCAGGCTAAACGAACTTGCTTTTCAGGGTTCGGGTTTCGACATTGCGTGCGCCACCGCCAACGGACCAATTTTATATCAACGAGGTTTATCCGTGGAGCAGGTTTCGCTGGACTACCCATTTTCAGACCGGTTATGCCTGGTCTATTCAGGAAAAAAGAAAAGTACTGCCGGAGAGGTGAACGCTTTTCTCAAAGAAATGAAAGTCTCTGCGGAATTGGTAGATGAGATGTCGGAACTCAGCCAAAGATTCTTAATGTGCCGCGATCAGAACGAGTTTAACCAACTCATCCGCTCTCACGAAGCGATGATTGGTAACCTGATTGGGCGAAAGACATTAAAAAGCGAATTTTTCACCGACTTCGATGGCGAAATAAAATCGCTCGGCGCATGGGGAGGAGATTTTTTCCTAGCATCGTCAAGCAAATGGACCTTTGAGGAGGTAAAAAAGTATTTCGCAAACAAAGGATTGCCGACAGCGTTTAAATGGGACGATTTGATTCTGAAAAGATGACTGGAACAGGAAAACACATCAACCGGAGCAGTTGGAAATGCCCGTCGAACATTGCGCTGGTGAAATACTGGGGCAAGCACGATTTTCAACTGCCGATGAACCCCTCACTGAGCTTCGTACTGAAAAACTCGTATACGGAGACTTCCGTAGAAATTCATCGCACCGGAGAAGAAAAAGTAAGGTTTTATTTCGATGGACGAACAAGTGCTTTCGGCGAGCGGATAGAAAAATACCTGACCAGCATTTTGGGGCGTTTACCATGGATTGCGAAATATAATTTTGTCATTCACAGCCGGAACAGTTTCCCTCATTCCGCTGGAATTGCCTCGTCGGCCTCCTCATTCGGTGCATTGGCCCTGTGCCTCACCGAACTGGATTTTTCAATTTCAGGAAAGGCCTTTTCCGAATCAGAATTTTATCACAAAGCTTCGGAACTGGCCCGAATGGGAAGCGGAAGTGCCTGCCGGTCGGTTTTTCCTGAATTTGCCATTTGGGGAAAAACAAGCCTTTTCGAGTCGAGCAGCGACCAACATGCCATCCCGCTCAAAGACGGAATAAACCCGGTTTTTGCCGAATTGCACGACGCCATTTTGTTGGTTGATTCGGGAACCAAACAGGTTTCGAGTTCTGCCGGTCACCAACTGATGAACAACCATATTTTTCAACGCCCGCGAATTGCCCAGGCCCACGAAAACCTGAACGAAATTTACCTGGCGTTGCTTTCAGGAGATGTTGCCAAATTCATCGAAACGGTGGAAAGCGAAGCGCTGAGCCTTCATGCGATGATGATGACCTCCAATCCTTCGTTTATTCTGCTAAAACCGAATAGTCTGGAACTGATCAGCCGGATCAGAAAATTCCGCGAGAAAACAAAAGTTCCGGTTTGTTTCACGATCGATGCCGGTCCGAACATCCACCTGCTATATTTTCAACAGGATAAAATCGCTGTACGATCGTTCATCGAAGAAGAACTGCTTCCTCTTTGCGAAAACCGAAGATGGATTGACGACGAGGTTGGAGATGGACCAGAACAGTTGAAAAACGTCTCGGGGTTCGAATTACGGGATGCGGACAAAAATGATCTGAACACGTAACCCGGAATTTGCAACCCGTAACAATTTGATCATGGAATCAGGGACTTCTTTTAATTCAAAACTTTTGCTGTTTGGCGAATACGGACTGATGTTCGACGCGATGGCGCTGTCCGTTCCCTTCTCAAAGTTTTGGGGCGAGCTCTCATTTGATAACAGCGGGAAACACCTGGTGAGCAACGCTGAAATCAGGAAATTTTGCAACCACCTGAAACAAGAAAGCGTCAACTTTTCTCCTGATTTTTCTTTTAACCTCGAAAAGCTCGAAGCCGACCTGGGAAAAGGCATGTATTTCGATTCGAATATTCCACAACAATATGGCGTTGGAAGTTCGGGTGCGCTGGTCGCAGCCCTTTTTTCGCGGTACGGAAAGCTAAATGATCAGCAATCAGCTAATCCAGAAATCCTGAAAACACTTTTTGCAAAACTCGAAAGTTTCTTTCATGGCCGCAGTTCGGGACTCGATCCGTTGATTTCATTTCTCGATAAACCGGTACTGATCGACTCAAAAAAACAAATCACTGTCGTTGATTTCGATTTTACTCAGGCGGGGCTCGCTATCGGACTAATCGATACGAAAACAACCGGGGCAACTGGTCCGCTGGTTCAGCATTTCATCGACCGCTTCAACGATCCTGAATTCGAACAGGCATTCGAGTCGCAATTCATTCCGGCCAACAATGGCTGCATCAATGCCATCATCAATAACTACCACGAGCTATTCTTCAACAACCTGACACAATTGATTCATTTTCAACTGAAATATTTCAGGAGGATGATTCCTGAACAGTACTATCCGATTATGGGTGAAGCGCCAGGCAAGGGAATTTTCATCAAACTTTTGGGCTCGGGTGGTGGCGGCTTTTTGCTGGCATTTGCCCGTTCGCAGGAAAACCTGATCACTTTTGCACAGCAAAATCAACTCGACCTGCTGCCAATTGCATAAAAAAAGACGAGAACATCTGCCCTCGTCTTTCTCCTATTTTTAGGATTCATTGGTTGCTTTTCCAGGATTTCGGCGGGAATTCCGGTTTCG
>JAEWME010000082.1 GCA_023393265.1 Bacteroidota bacterium
GGCCACCTAGCAGCGCGAACATCAGGGTTATTCCAAGACCCCAAACCGACCGCTCTTTACCGAGCAAATCCTTCAAAAATAAATAATAAACAAAAACGGCAAAGCTAATGAAGAAGACCCATCCGAAGCGCGCCCAAAGAAGCCCTCCTGAGGGGAAAAGCGTCATCCAGAAATGCCCGCCAACCTCGGAAAGCCAATACATCATATAATATTGAACCGAGTACGGATCGTCGAAAACAAACCGGTAGGCCGAAAGATGAAAACCTGTATCAGCAAGATCAAGCCCCTGAAATATCAATAAGACCTGCCATAAAAACAGGAAAACAACAACAAAAGGCAATGCAATTTTGGGCAGTTTCATTCCAGAAAAATCAGTGCAAATACAAAAAATAGAAAAAATGTAAGAGCCACGCCAACATGATCAATTTCAACGGATTATCTTTCAGTAAAAGTTTTACCGGATTATCATCTAACCTGAAAACGAAGAGCAATTGCAGATAACGGAGTACGCCTGCAAGAACCCAAAACACCGTTGTAAAAAGATATTGCGTGTGCAACCGGTTTTGTATTTCCGGCGAAATTGTATACAGAATGTATGAAACAATAATAACAGAAGAAAGCAGTACCATTGCCTGATTCAGAAAAAGCGAATTGTAACCGCTTACAGCGGCCCTCAAAACAATTTCTTTTTGTTCAAATGCAATGGCGTCGTTTCTCCGTTTGCCTAAAACAATCAGGAGCGACAACAGATAAGTCATGATAATTATCCATTCGGTCAACTGCACGCCAGTTGCTACAGAACCGGCGAGCAAACGGAGTACAAACCCCAGGCTGAGAACCATTACATCGACAATGGCAATTCTCTTGATCAAAAGTGTATAAAGAATATTCATCAGTTTGTAGCCAACAACGACATACAAAAGATGAATGTTTACGAACCATGCCAACAGAAAAGCAGCCAATGTCAAAGCCATGTCAAGCAAGTAAGCTGTGCGAACAGAAACAGCGCCTGAAGCAATCGGGCGGTGCTGGTTCTGCAGATGATTTCTGTCCTCTTCCAGGTCGTGAATGTCATTGAAAACATAGACAGAACTGGCAATCAGACAAAAACTTACGATAGCCAACATGGCTTGTTCCAGCAAATTACCTTCAGATATCCGGCCAGAAAAAAACAGCGGAAGAATTACAAAAAGATTTTTAATGTAATGCGAAGGGCGAAGTAAGGCTAAAATGCCGTTTTGTCGATTTTGGTCCATTTCAGATACTTTATGTCAGCCAAATGTAACATTTCCCTGTCACCCGAACTGTCTCCATAAGCATAAATCTTCTCAAAAGAACCTAAGTCAAACTCTTTTTCGATGCGTTCGACTTTCTCTCTTCCGTAGCAGTTTTTGCCGCGAAAACGACCGGTAAAAGTCCCGTTTGCAAATTCGGGTTCGGTAGCAATCAGAGAAAATCCCCGGGCATCGCACCACGGTTTAATCCAGAAAGAAAGAGACGCAGTGACAACCACAACCTGATCGCCATGACGCCGATGAAAATCAAATGCGTCATGAGCTTCGGGCCTTATAATTTCAGGAATAACCCTGGAGGCAAATGAATTTCCGGCATCGAGTAATTCTTGTTCTGAGTTTCCCCTGAAAAACCAGGAAAGCACCATTTCTTTGGCCCGCCAGTTTGGAATGAGCCTTAGTTTGTAAAGAAGAAAAACAGGGCTAGTCATCAGCAACCCTGCAACAAACCGGAAATTTCCTTTCGAGAATCGGATAAACCGAAAAAGTGTATCGGTATTTGTGATCGTTCCGTCAAAATCGAAAAATGCAATGTTCATAGGCAAAAGCTTAAACCGAAAGAACGATTTGTTCGCGGAAAATTACCTATCGGTGAAGAGATGGACAAAACCGTTCGCTCGCTTTCGCTTCCCGTCCCTGCCCATTCCGTCTACTACATAATAATATACACCTGTACTGGCCATCTTTCCTCCAATCTTGCCATCCCAAACCGACTCGGTCACAGTATTCGAAAAACCAGCAATGTTATTGTTCTCCCACTTATGAACGACTCGGCCCCATCGATTAAAAATGGTAATTTTCATCGACTTCATCGAATGAAAGTTGATTGCAAATACATCGTTTTCTCCGGGGCTAATACCGGGAGTAAAAACATTTGGAGCATCAATAAATGCAGAGTCAATCACAATATGATTTTGTATGTAAAAAGTATCCGTACAAGTCCCTGCTTCAGAAATATGCTTTGAAACAAGCTTTACAATGTACTCACCTGTTTCCTGAAAAGTATAAACAGGGCTGTCATTATAAACAACCTCCATGATACTGTCTTTAAATGTTTTGGCAGCTTGTTCTTCTTTTATCTTCTGGAGATCTTTATAGAAAAACCATTCGTATTTTCCCGGATCTCCATTTTCTGAAGTATTTGTAAAAGTTACTGTAAGCGGTGCCTCTGGATTATTTGCGTCCGCATATTTTCCTTGATCCTCTAGCGCAAATTCAAACGATGCTTTGGTTACAATAGATTTATAGCTGATAGTGGATTCATCCACACAGCCAAACCGGTCGGAAACAATAAGCTTATAATCTGTATCACTGGTTGGCGGACTATAATTCCGGTATTCAATGATCGCACTCAGCTTACTGTCGCCTTGCATCCATTCAATTTTAGTGTCCTTAAATAACTCCTTTGGTTGCCCGTTCGACAAATCAGAATAAGTGAAATTGGCAGATTCGAAGCTTCCCTTCAGTAAAAAAGAATTACAATCCGATTCCGGGATTTCGGCCAGCGCTTCGATGTAATTATTAAAAACCCAGGCAGTGTATGTATTTTCTCCTGAAGCGGAAGAAATTTTTACACGGTAACCGCCATCAGCAAGACCATCAATGGTTGATGTTGTCGTTCCTGAATTTTCGTTTCTGATCACATCAAAATTACCGGTTTGTGCATTGTATTTGCTCCACTCAAAGCTGGCAATTTCGCCCGAAGGTTGGGTAGCTGTCAGTTCGCCGTTTTGTTCTCCACGGGTTCCGCAAAAAACGTAAATATTATCCTGCGCTCCCGACGCATATTCTGTCGGCTCGGTAGCGTCGGCAACCGCCGAAATCTGGGCTTTGCTCAAAAACGGAACAACTGAAATGACAAACAAAAAAAATAAACGGGTAAGTGACTTATATTGATTCATTCTTTAAACACGTTTTACGAATTACAATATTAACGCTAAAAATTGATTTATCTTTTGTGACTCCTGAAATTTTCGATTCAACACACAGCATAGCAAAGGGATTCAGCTAATTCCACCGCCTGAAATCGATTCAAGTTCAGGAGTTGTTGAAAACTAGATAAAATCGATTCCTGAAAACAGGAAAAACAGTCGTACTTTTGAGCCAAATTACGAAACGAGAAATTGTGCATAACTATTTAGACGAGTTGAACCAGCCACAGCGTCAGGCCGTCGAAAACATCAACGGCGCTTCGCTGATTATTGCCGGAGCTGGCTCAGGAAAAACAAGGGTTTTAACCTATCGCATTGCCCATTTACTGAAGAACGGTGTTCGCCCCGGATCAATCCTGGCCCTCACGTTTACCAATAAAGCGGCACGCGAAATGAAAGAACGTATCGCGACTGTAGTTGGCCCAACCACGGCCCGCTACTTATGGATGGGCACTTTTCACTCCATTTTTGCACGAATTCTCCGCACCGAGTCCGAAGTAATGGGATACCCGTCGAACTTCACCATTTATGACTCGGCTGACTCGAAGAGCCTGATTAAAAGCATCATCAAGGACATGAACCTCGATGACAAAACCTACAAACCGAACGTAGTTGCTTCGCGTATTTCTGCAGCCAAAAACAACCTGGTTTCTTCGGAAGTTTACGCCACACTGCCCGAAACGCTCGAATACGACCAGAGCATCAAAATGCCGTTAATCAGCCTTATTTATAAAGAATATGCCAAGCGTTGTTTCCTCGCCGGGGCGATGGATTTCGATGACCTGTTGATGAAAACCAATGCACTTTTCAGAAATCATCCGGACATATTGGCCAAATACCAGCGAATTTTCGAATACATCCTGGTGGACGAGTACCAGGACACGAACCATTCGCAATATATGATCATCAAAAAGCTGGCGCAGGCGCACAACAACATTTGCGTGGTGGGCGACGATGCGCAGAGCATCTACTCGTTCCGTGGCGCCCGCATCGAAAACATCCTGAACTTTCAGAAAGACTATCCCGACCACAAGGTTTTCAAGCTCGAGCAAAACTACCGATCGACCCAAACCATCGTTGAAGCAGCAAACAGCGTGATTTCCAAAAACAAGAGACAGATCAGGAAAAATGTATTTTCTGAAAATGAAAAAGGCGCGCTCATCAAGGTTATCAGCGCCATTACCGACAACGAAGAAGGTTACCTGGTTGCCAACGAAATTACCGATACCCGACTGCGCGACCATTTTTTGTATTCGGATTACGCCATTTTGTACCGAACCAACGCGCAATCGCGTATTTTTGAGGAAGCGCTTCGGAAACGCAACATCCCGTACAAAATATACGGCGGACTCTCTTTCTATCAGCGCAAAGAGATTAAAGACCTGCTCAGTTATTTCAGGCTGGTAATCAACCCGAAAGACAACGAAGCATTTAAGCGGGTTATCAACTATCCGGCTCGCGGAATCGGGCAGACTTCGTTAACCAAACTGGAGCAATATGCGGCGCAAAACAGTATTTGCATTTGGGAGTTCGCAACCAGTATTCCGGCGCTTTTGAGCGAATTCAACAAAGGAACGGCGGCCAAAATCAACGAGTTTACCAAGCTGATCGAGATGTTTCAGGAAAAGCTTGACACTTCCGATGCTTTCGAGATGGCCAGCGAAATTGCCACGCGCTCCGAGGTGCTCAAAGACTTGTACAAAGACCAATCGCCGGAAGGCGTGAGCCGTTTCGAGAACATTCAGGAATTACTAAATGGTATTCAGGAATTCTCGATCACAGCGCGCGAAGAAGGAACGCCCAACAAGTTGTCCAACTATATGGAGGATGTAGCATTGCTTACAGATCAGGACAATGAAAAAGACGACAACAACGACCATGTAACGCTCATGACCATTCATTCGGCCAAAGGACTGGAGTTTAAGAACGTTTTCATTGTCGGTGTCGAGGAAAACCTTTTCCCTTCGGCGCTTTCGGGCAACAGTCCGCTCGACGATCTGGAAGAAGAACGGAGGCTTTTCTATGTTGCACTGACCCGTGCCGAACGAAATGCGTACCTCAGTTTTGCCCGTCAGCGCTACAAATGGGGAAAGCTGGAGTTTTGCAACATGAGCCGCTTCATCAGCGAAATTGACCCACAATACCTGATTATGCCGGTTGAGAAAGATGCTGCTTTCTACGGAAACCAGCACGATATTTCATTCGCAGCGCCCAAGCCGGAAATACGTAAGACTGTAATTCCTGGAATTAAAGCAGGAACCGGTAGTCAGTCTGAAATGATTAAAAAGCTCTCAAGCCTGCGCGAATCGAAAAAAGAAGTTGACTCATTCGAGGCAAGCAATCCGGAGGAAATACAGGCTGGAATGCTTGTTGAGCACCAGCGTTTTGGCCGGGGAAAAGTACTTTTGATGGAAGGCCAGGTACCCGATATGAAAGCAACCGTTTTTTTTCAAAATGCAGGGAAAAAGCAACTTTTACTCAAATTTGCTAAGTTGCGGATAATTAACTAGCTTTATCGACCGTTAAAAATCTGTTTTAAACAGAATTTGCAGCATTTTTTTGCTGGCAAAAGGATTTTGATTTAATTTGCAGCAAAATTACTTCATACTGATTATCTTCCAGATAACCCTTTTTGAGATAACAGCCTGATATTTTTATTAAAAACATTTATTTTTTCATGGATTATAATTCTAATCGCAGTAAGTTGGCTATACCCGAGTATGGCAGAAACTTACAAAACATGGTTGATCACATTCTGACTATAGAGGATCGGAACGAGCGAAACAGGGCAGCC
>JAEWME010000103.1 GCA_023393265.1 Bacteroidota bacterium
GGCAATAAAGTTATGTTATTGACAGCCACGCCGTTCAACAATCAGCCAGCAGATATTTATTCTATGGTTAAGCTGTTCCAGATACCGACCAAATCCACTCTTCAAACTGTCGATAACCTCGGGCAACGTTTCCGTGAAATGATTTCTTTATATAAAGAGCTGAAAAAGGATCAAAAAGAAAAGAAAAAAAGTACTGACGAAGTAAATAAATCAATTGAAAGTATTGGAAAGCAGATAAGAGATATAATTTCACCGCTAGTCATACGCCGTTCAAGAATAGATTTGAAAACCATCCCTGAGTATGAAAAAGATTTGAACCTTCAACATATTGAATTTGCCGACGTTTCAGATCCTGAACTATTGGATTATCAATTAGGTGATTTACGTAATCTCTATTTATATACGCTAGAAAGTATTTCTCCCAAAATTACTAAGAAAATTAATTACAGCGAAGATGACGAAGATCCCGAGGATGCAATAGAGGCTAACGAAAACACATTCAAAGCAGCTCGTTATCAGTCTATTAATTACATTAAAGCAGATTTTGAGGAGGATATAAAAAAAATAGTTGAAGAGGCTGGATTTGAATATAATCTTTTTAAAGGCACTCAACGAAACTTAGCTATTTTCATGAGGACAATGTTAGTTCATCGGTTTGAAAGTTCTCAGACAGCTTTTCGAATATCCTTAGATAATATGGTGGCAAACTATAAGAATATAAAATCGTGGATCGAAAAAAGACAAGCTGTTCCAGTGTTTAAGAAAGGTATGCTTCCAGATATTCAAGAATTATACAATTCTACTAGTGATGTTATCCCGGAAATGGTTGATTCTGAAATCGAGAAAGAAATCACTAAACTTCAAATTCGTGGACTGTTTGAGATTAAAACGGAATATTTAAAAGATAGCTTTTTCAATGATTTGGATGCTGACCTTGAACTTCTTCAGTCATTACAAAAAGAATGGAGAAAAGTTCCAGACAACAAAGATCCTAAATTGAATGAGTTTATCAGTATTCTGAAAAAACAACTACATGACAATCCAGAACGAAAGATTGTTGTATTCAGCCAGTTTGCCGATACTGTTGATTATTTAGGGGACAGGCTCATGAAAGCCGGCTTACCAGTATTCTCATACACTGCAGCTAAAGCAACTGCAAGAAACAAAGAAATTATCCGAGTGAATTTTGATGCCGGATATGACAAACACAAACAACACAACACTTACAAAATTTTGGTAGCTACCGATGCGATTTCTGAAGGATACAATCTCCACCGGGCTGGCACCATTTTTAATTACGACATTCCATATAACCCAACAAGAGTGATCCAGAGAATTGGCCGAATCAACAGGGTGAACAAGAAAATGTTTGATGAATTATTTATTTTCAATTACTTCCCAACTGATATCGGAGAATCGGAAACCCGAACACAGGAAATATCTACCTTAAAGATGGCAATGATCCATGCGATTATGGGTGAAGATACTAAAGTGTTAACGTCAGACGAGCAGCTACATTCTTTTTTTGCGGAGCAATACAAAACATTAATTGCTTCCGAGGAACAAAAATCCTGGGATGCGGACTATCGGAAAGCGCTGAATCAGTACATATCCACTCCAGAAATGAAGCTGGCTTTAAAACTGCCTTTACGATCTAAAGTGTGTCGTAAAACTACTTTGCCAGAAGAAGGTGTCATCGTTTTCGCCAGAAAGGGGAATGATTATGTATTCAAATTTTCGAGAGATGAGAACAATCCTATGGATATTTCTCCCGAATCGGCATTCAAACTTTTAGAGACAAATTCAGAAGAAAAAGGATATTCAGTATCGGAATACTTCGATCCGGTTTATGAAGTGATTAAAAAAGTACTTTTCAATAGAAATACCGAAAGTGAATCTGAAAAGACTAAACGTGATGCCTTGGCAAAGATAGACCTGATAATAAGAGCAAAAGCTTGTGACTCGGAGTACCTCTATGACTTAAAAACTGCCATTGAATATGATGCGGTATCAGGTTATGCGCTACGACTGATAAATCGTTTAAAGATATCTGAGTATTCCATTTTGCCCGACAAAATTTCAAGAACTTATATTTCAAAACTTTTAGCTGTTTATGACTCTGTATCCCAAGGTTCAGAGACTTTGATATTAGCCGAAGAAATACAAAGTTCAGAAGCTATTTCACTTGAAGACAAAACAAACCCAATAAGAATCTAACAACTAACTCTAGTTACTATGTTTAATTTCAGCAACCCGTACAATAGAACTGATTTTGTTAACTTTCTTGAAGCCAATTTTCTACCGGATGATTTTCAACCGAAAGAAGAAAGGATTAATGCGACTTTTACAACGAAATACGCATCTTCGGTTTCTCGTTTAGGTGTTTGTAAAAGTCTAGACTTAGATATTTTTGAAATCAATCATACGTCCACTCATGATGCTCGGATCGGTATTTCTGGTGAAGCGTTTAAGTTTATGCAACATAATAGCTACTGCAATAGAGCATTGGTCGCTTTCGTTCCTAATGGCGAAAAACAATATCGTTTCTCTTTGCTACAGATTGAGGCTAAACAAGAAGATCATTCAAGTCGAATACAATATGAATATTCAAATCCCAGGCGGTATTCCTTTATCTTGGGAGAAAAGGCACATACTAAAACACCGGAACAGTATCTGTATGAAAAGGGGCGGTTAAAAAATTCCGAAGATCTTCAATATCGGTTCTCAATTGAAGCGCTAACCAAACAATTTTATCAGGAGCTATTTGCTTGGTATCAATGGGCGATATCAGAGGAGATGAAAGTAACCTATCCCAATGATACCAGTACCGCTAGTGACGATAGGATTATAGAAGAACATATCATTCGACTTATCACCAGGCTAATGTTTGTGTGGTTTATCAAACAAAAGCAATTGGTTCCAGATGATTTGTTTGACAAGCAGAAGCTTACCGAAATCATAAAAGATTTCAATCCTAACGATTATGAATCAGGGAACTATTACAATGGGGTTTTGCAGAATCTCTTTTTTGCAACCTTAAATAACGAAATAACTCAACGTGCTTTTGCTACAGATAAGAGTTTCCAGGGCAAGGCAGAAGATTACGGTATTAAACCCTTATTCCGTAACCCAGAAAATGATAGTTGGTTCAAAATATCGAATGATGATGTACTGAAATTATTTAGCTCAGTGCCTTTTCTCAACGGCGGATTATTTGAATGCCTGGATAAGGAAACACCAAATTCTAATGGTAAGATTATATATAGCGATGGCTTCAGCCGCAGTGCTGGTAAGCAGAAACGAGCGTTCATCCCCAACATTCTTTTTTTCGATGATGACAAAGGAATAATCTCGATATTAAACAAATACAACTTTACAGTTGAAGAAAATACTTCTCAGGATGTCGAAGTAGCCCTCGATCCTGAACTTCTGGGGAAGGTATTTGAAAATCTCCTTGGGGCTTACAATCCTGAAACAAAAGAGACTGCCCGGAAGCAATCAGGTTCGTTTTATACTCCTCGCGAAATAGTGAATTATATGGTTGACGAATCGCTCATTAGCTATTTAGGAGATAAGCCCACTATACGCGAGTTATTCCATTCTAAAGGACTCCCAAACGAATTACAAAACAACCCACTGGAATGTAACAGAATAAGTGAAAAATTAAAAGCAATTAAAATCCTGGACCCGGCATGTGGATCAGGAGCATATCCTATGGGGATTTTAAACCGAATGGTAAGTATTCTGAATAAATTGGATCATGACAACCAGGAAACTATCTATGAGCAGAAATTACACCTGATTGAAAATTGCATTTACGGCATAGATATTCAAACAATTGCGGTTCAGATCAGTAAACTTCGCTTTTTCATTTCTCTGATATGTGAACAAGAAAAAGATTGTACCAAAGAAAATTGGGGTATCCCTACATTACCCAATCTCGAAACAAAATTTGTTGCAGCGAATTCGCTTATTTATATTAAAAAGAAAGAGCAATTGGGATTATTTGAAAACCCTGAAATACAACCCACACAGGAAGCTTTACTCAACATTAGGCACGAACACTTTAATGCCCGCACTTCTTATAGAAAGAAAGAATGTCGAAGAAAAGATAAAGAATTACGGGAAAAGTTATTCAAATTATTAGCTGATGACAATGCATTTGCTCCTGAAGATGCAAAATTATTTGCAGAGTGGAATCCGTATGACCAGAACTCTACCTCTCCGTTCTTTGATAGCAAATGGATGTTCGGTCTTGAAAGTGGTTTTGATATAGTGATTGGAAATCCTCCGTACATCCAATTACAGAACGACAACGGAAAGCTGGCAAAAATTTACGATTCAATGAATTATAAAACCTATGCCCGTACAGGTGACATTTATTGCTTATTTTACGAACGGGGCTGGCAATTACTAAAACCCAATGGAAGGTTATGCTTTATAACCTCAAATAAATGGATGCGTGCCGGATATGGTGAAGCCACAAGAAAATTCTTTGCTGACAATACCAATCCAGAACAATTAATTGATTTTGCGGGAATAAAAATATTTGAAAGTGCCACCGTGGATACGAACATTTTAATGTTCTCGAAGGATAAAAACCGACAACAAACAAAAGCCTGTGTTGTCAAAAATAAAAGCATAAAAGATTTGAGCGTTTATTTTAGACAAAATGCAAATACATCTACTTTCAAAGGATCAGAAAGCTGGGTGGTCTTATCCCAAATAGAGAAGCAAATCAAAGCGAAAATTGAAAGAATAGGAACCCCATTAAAGGAT
>JAEWME010000133.1 GCA_023393265.1 Bacteroidota bacterium
CGGAATTCAGCGAAAGCAACCGGTTATTAAAGTTTCTGTCCTATTTTAAACCAATTGAAGACGGCGAAATTCCACCAACATCCCTCATTCGGGAGTTTCTGGGTGGAAGCAGTTTTATTTATTGAATTTGAGGCATAGAATCGGAAAATACTGAAAAGACAATACTTTAGTAAAAAGTATGTTCGCATTTTGTTTCATTTTTTTGTTTAATCTCCCATCGAAAAAATTGATGTAAAAAATGAATGACTTATTTGGAAAAAATCTAAATAGGTGCTATGTTTGCAATAGGGATAAAAATATCTTTAATTCTTTATAATTAAACAATGGCTTTCGAACTACAGAATTTACCGTATGCGTTTAATGCGCTGGAGCCCTATATTGATGCTCAGACCATGGAAATTCACCATGACAAACATCACGGGGCTTACACCAACAACCTGAATGCCGCAATTCAGGGAACTGCCCTTGAGGGTAAAACTATTGAAGAAATTTTGGCTAATATATCGGCTCAGCCGGTTGCTGTGCGCAACAATGGTGGTGGCTTCTACAATCACAACCTGTTTTGGGAAGTGATGGCTCCGGGCGGTGCAAAACAACCCGAAGGAGACTTGCTAAAAGCTATTAACCAAACGTTTGGGTCGTATCAAAATTTTAAAGAAGCATTTACAAAAGCCGCCCTTACCCGGTTTGGGTCGGGTTGGGCATGGCTGGTAAAGCAGGGTGATAGTTTGGTGATTTCGTCAACACCCAATCAGGACAACCCATTGATGGACGTTGCTGAAGTAAAAGGAACTCCGATACTTGGGGTAGATGTGTGGGAACACGCCTATTACCTGAAGTACCAAAACCGGAGACCCGATTACGTTGAGGCCTTCTACAATGTGGTTAATTGGGACGAAGTCGCCCGACGGTTTAAAGGTTAGTTGATTTTTGGTTTTTTTCCGCCCGATACAGAGGTATCGGGCGGTTTTTCTTTTTATAGAGGCCAGTTTCTTTAAAAGTGCCAGTTCCTTTTCCCTTATTCAGAACAATTATAAATTATGCCGAAATCGGTAATTTCTCAAACTTTTTAAAACGCGTTTCTGTTATCTTTCCTGAAAAATCAAAAATCAGTTTTTAACCAAAAAGATAACGTCATGAGTTTTACATTACCCTCATTACCGTATGACATTGATGCGCTCGAACCCTTTATCAGCGCTAAAACACTCGAATTTCACCACGGAAAACACCATCAGGCTTATGTCAATAACTTGAATAACCTGATTCCCGGAACTGAATTTGAAAATTCTGATCTGGAAACCATTATTAAAAAGTCGGAAGGCAGCATTTTTAACAACGGTGCACAAGTATTTAACCACACTTTTTATTTTGAGCAGTTCTCGAAAACTCCGGATACTGAACCGTCTGGCGCATTGAAAGCTGCCATTGAAGCAGCGTTTGGCTCGCTGGAAGCATTTAAGGAAGCTTTTACCAAAGCGGCTGCTACTTTATTCGGCTCAGGCTGGGCCTGGTTGGTGAAGGATGCCTCAGGCAAAGTGAGCATTGTACAGACAAGCAATGCCGGTTGCCCAATCCGCGATGGTTTGACCCCGCTGATGACCTGCGATGTTTGGGAACACGCTTATTATCTTGATAAACAGAACCTGCGTCCTTCGTATATTGCAGATTTCTGGAAAGTGTTTGACTGGAAAGTTGTTGAGTCACGTTTCTAAAAGTAAGTTTTACCATTAAATTTTTAATTTCAGAAAATGAGCGTAGAAAAAGTATTGGCAGTGATGTCGGCTTCGGACAAGCCGTTGACTGCAGGAAAGATTGCTGAATTGGCAGGGCTCGACCGTAAAGTGGTTGACAAAGCCATGAACGACCTGAAAAAGGAAGGAAAAATTGTTTCTCCGGTGCGCTGTGCCTGGGAAGTTAAAAAATAATGCTGCGTTCGTAAAGGAAGCCGTCGGTGTATCATCGGCGGCTTTTTTGTTTATAAAAAGATCGGTCAAAAGATGATTTTGTATCAGAGTTCCCGCCTGAATTGATTAGTTTTATTTCTCCAACGATTTGATATTTTATGAAACTCCTCCATACTTCTGACTGGCATTTAGGTAAGCGACTCGAAGATTTTTCGAGAATGGAAGAACAACAAGCGGTGATGGCTGAAATCTGCGAGGTTGCGGATTACGAAAATGTTGATGCAGTGCTGGTTGCCGGTGATTTGTTTGATACGTTCAATCCGCCAACCGAAGCGGTTGATTTACTTTACAAGACTTTGAAGAAGCTTACCAATAATGGCAGGCGGCCGGTAGTTGCAATTGCCGGAAATCATGATTCACCCGACCGCGTCGAAGCTCCCGACCCATTGGCACGTGCCTGCGGAATCATCTTTGCAGGCTATCCCAATTCGCTAGTGCCTCCTTTCGAGCTCGAATCAGGCCTCAGAATCATCCGGAGTGAAAAAGGATTTATTGAACTTGCCTTGCCCGATAATGCGGTGCCGCTGCGTATTTTGTCGACTCCTTACGCGAGCGAAATCAGGCTGAAAACCTGGCTCGGACATGAAGACATGGAAGAAGAACTTCGACAGGTTTTGGAAGCAAGCTGGCGGATTCTGGCCGAAAAGCACTGCGATTCGCTGGGCGTTAATGTGTTGGTTGCTCATCTTTTTGTTGCCGGTAAAGGAGAAGTTTTGCCGGAAGAGCCGGATGATGAGAAACCAATTCTGCATGTTGGCGGGGCTCAGGTTGTGTATTCTGAAAATATTCCGGCGCAGGTTCAATACACGGCACTTGGCCATTTGCACCGGATGCACAGCGCAGGTGCGGCATCAGTATATTACAGCGGGAGTCCGCTTTCGTATAGTTTTGCTGAAGCCAATCAGCAAAACTATGTTTTGATCGTTGATCTTGAACCCGGGAAACAAGCCAAGATCAAAGAAGTAGAACTTATTTCGGGCAAGAAATTGCTAAGAAAGCGGGCCGTTGGTATCGAAGAAGCGCTCGCATGGCTGGCTGCCAATCCTGATTGTTTGGTAGAACTTACCGTGGTGACGGATACTTTCCTGACAGCGGCCGAGCGAAAGC
>JAEWME010000224.1 GCA_023393265.1 Bacteroidota bacterium
GAATCCGATTGGATGTTGCTTTTATATTGCACTGATTATTTCAATTTATTTTAATGAAGAAAAATACAAACATAGATTCGATGCAATACCTAAACTCCCAAAAATTAATGTGTGGACTTATGATGAAGCAAAACTGAAATCAAAGGAATCATTTCGTGAGAATTTGTTGACTCAAATAGGATTAAAAATTAAGCCCGGTCTTCTTGTTAAGAACGCAAGTATTAATATTGAGGATGAAGAAGAGGAGTTCCCATTCTAAATTGTAATTAAAAGTACTTAAAGTTTTTAAGTCCATTTTGCTTTTTTAATTAATGCGGAAATATCTCTTTTACTGTCCATCGCAACTAAAAAATTCGATTTATGGCTGAGCATACTTAGAAATATAAAATGAAAAACTGACAACATTTAGCCTCATTATTATTTATAGACTTCAGTGAGTATTAGCTGATAAGTACTTGCATTTGATATATAGACTAAACTGAATTAAATGGCTGTAATTTAATGAAATACACGACCAAGCAAAAACTCTTCGACGCCTTTCTTGCTGAATGGGGTGAAAAATTTAAGGCTGTTTATGAATTGGAGCAGTTCGTGCAGGCTTATCCGGATGTTGTGGGGGAAATGGAGTATATTGGATTTATAAAAGGCCATGAGTTGGAAGAATACCAACTCGAATGGATTTCCTTGGTTGAGCAATTTGAACACCCACTGGAAAAGGAATTTTTTAAACCATATTGGGTGCCTCTTTCCAAAGACAAATATGAATACTTTCTCGACCTGTCGGCTGATTCATTTTGCTTATTTACAGTTGGTTTTTGGGGTGGCGAACAGGGTTATTGGTTCACCAAGGATGTGATTCCCAATATATCGGAATTCTTATTGGGTTTGGAAGATGGTTCAATCAGGTTGCATATCCCAACCGAGGATGAAGATGGGAATCCGATCGACGAAAACGGCAATAGAATTATAACAGAGACAGAACCCAGTCGCAGAATAGAACTCCCAAATGAATTTATCGGTTACGATACTGCAACTCTCGAAAACCAATTTACGATTGTTAAAGGGCATTTTCTGGAATCACCAATTGAAGAAAGGCTAATTAGATGGTTCAATTATACTCCGGTGGCAGATAATTCATCCAAACCGTATCGGGCATTCTGGGAGATCAAGGAAAAGAAACTTTTTCTTTTCCTCGCGAATGCCCAAATTGATGATAAGCAACTATTCATTCGAGATATATTTCCTGAAATAGTGGAATTTCCAGATGAAGAATATCTTTATCATTACACGTCTTTCAACGGTAGCCTAACCTTTGTGGTAGATAAGATAACAGAACCAGGATATTTTTCTTATCAAATGAATATCGGAGATATAATCATACTGACTTTCCGCGGTGGTGTATTAACGCACATAGACAAAGCTCCTGATCCTCACAAATTCAGTTAAAATTCAAAAAAATTAGCAAACTTAAAATGTTTAAAATCTTCAAAGAACATAGGATGAGATCCGATGTCCTTTTTAAATTTTAGCTCATTATATTTGCAACAAAATGTTATTTGAGATTTACAAAATTGTAAATCGTACGTCGTCAAATTGTAAATACGAATAGTATGACTTTAATTAAATCGATATCAGGAATCAGAGGAACCATTGGCGGGCAGCCCGGCGAAGGCTTGAGTCCGCTTGATGTGGTAAAATATACAGCCGCTTACGCCCAATGGGCCAAACAAAAGCACGAAGGACAATCGACCACTATTGTTGTGGGACGCGATGCCCGTATTTCGGGCCCGATGGTCCAGTCGCTGGTAGTTGCAACGCTTTCAGGAATGGGATGCCTGGTGGTTGATTTGGGTTTGGCAACCACGCCAACCACCGAGATTGCAGTGAAGGAGGAACAGGCGCAGGGTGGCATTATTCTCACAGCCAGCCACAACCCGAAACAGTGGAACGCGTTGAAACTGCTCAATCAGGACGGCGAATTCCTGAATGCTGCCGAGGGTGCCAAAGTATTGGAAATAGCCGAACAGGAAGCTTATCAATTTGCGCAGGTTGACGATTTGGGCGAAGTATTTGAAAAGGATTATACTGACATTCATATTCAGCAGGTGCTCGATCTGGAGTTGGTTGATTTGGAGGCCATCCGGAAAGCAAACTTTAAGGTTGCCGTCGATGCAGTCAACTCTGTTGGCGGAATTGTTATTCCTCGGCTACTGAAAGCTTTGGGCGTGAAGGAAGTGGTTGAAATCAACTGCGAGGCAACCGGCCATTTTGCACATACGCCCGAGCCTTTGCCCGAAAACCTGGTTGAAACCTCTGAAATTATTCGCGATTCGGGCGTCGATGTTGGTTTTGTTGTCGATCCCGATGTCGATCGTCTGGCCATTATCAGCGAAGACGGCTCGATGTTTAACGAAGAATATTCGCTGGTTTCGATTGCCGATTATGTGCTGAGTCAAACGCCGGGAAATACGGTTTCCAATTTGTCGTCGTCGCGTGCTTTGCGCGATGTTACAGAAAAACGTGGCGGAACTTATGCTGCAGCCGCTGTTGGCGAAGTGAACGTGGTAACCAAAATGAAAGCAACCAATGCTGTGATTGGCGGCGAAGGAAATGGCGGAATCATTTATCCGGCTTCGCATTACGGCCGCGACTCGCTGGTAGGCGTTGGTTTGTTCCTGAGCCTTTTGGCAAAATCAGGCATGAAATGTTCGGAGTTGCGCAAAACGTATCCCGACTATTTTATCTCGAAGAATAAAATTGAGCTGACTCCCGATATTGACGTTGACGGAATTTTGGTTAAAATGAAGCAAAAGTATCAGCACGAACAGGTTACGGACATCGACGGTGTGAAGATTGATTTTGCCGATCGCTGGGTTCACCTGCGCAAGTCGAATACAGAGCCAATCATCCGGATATACGCTGAAGCGCCGTCAATGCAGGAAGCCGATCAACTTGCGCAAACCATCATTGGCGATATTCAATCGCTCATATAAAAAATAGAAAGCCGGAGAATTTCAAGTTTTCCGGCTTCTTCTTTTCAGTCTGCTTATTTCTTTTTATTCCGCTTTTTCCCTCCTATCTTGCTCAGGAAATGAGCAATTTGCCCAAACGACAAGTGGAATGTTGGCCCGAAATGCTCGCTAAATGCGCGGTTGTGAATCGCGTTTGTTTCATAGAAATAGTCCTGGCGCGATTTTTTGTCAAATCCTTCCAGCTTTTTGGACAGGGCAACATTCGCTATATCCGACGATAGCTTTTCAGCCTTACTGCGAGCCGACGCTTCATTTTCAGTCACAATTACCGTTTGCAACTCCTGAATTTCAGGAATCAGTACAAACTTTTTCAGGTTGTCTCTAAAATGCAGAAAAACTCTCCGGTAAGCGATGTGATAAACGAGCAACGAATCGCCTTCGTCCATTTGTGTATGAAAAAATCCCTCTTCGTTGGTTCTGACTGTTTTACCGGTTCGCGGATTAATGATTGCCACATCTGGAACGGGAATCGAATCGGCACCTAAGACAATTCCTGAGAAATCTATTTGCGGCGGTTTCTGTGCATTGCTTACATAACCGGCAAGGCAAAAAACTAAAATGGGTAAAATGTATCTCCGTAAAATACGAGGCATACCATTTAAATAAATGGGTTACGCTCAAAATTAATTCAGATTTTACTTAATAAACGCTAATTTTTTATAATAATCATTTAATCAATCCGTTTATGAAAACATCAAATAGAATAATTTATGATATTTGAGAAAATTTCCGAATGAAACATATAACTGCCTAATTTTCTGGCATAATAGTTGAGCGATTCCAACTTTAAATTTTAGTGAAATAATCCACTCTTAACAAGTATTATGAAATATCGCGAAAAGAGACTCGATTCTGATTTGTATTTTCGCGGGCAACCTACAAATAACCAACAACGATCATGAGCAACAAAAAGATTTTGCTGATTGGCATTCCCGTAATCCTTTTAATCATTGTCATTTTTTTCTTCCGTAGCAAAGAAACCGATTATAACCAGATAACAGCGACGGTTAAACGTGGACCTTTCAACACATTGATTTTTTCTTCCGGGCAACTTGAATCGGAAAAGTCGGAAACCATTAACATTCCTGAGAAATTAAAAGACCGTAACCTGCGGATATGGGAACTGGCCATCACCCACATGGTTGATGAAGGAACCGTTGTAGACTCGGGCGATTATGTGGCTACGCTCGACCACAAAGCCGTTGAAGAACAAATTAAGCTGGCACAGGACGATATCGACAAAATGCTCTCGGAATACGAAGACGGCAAAATCGATTCGAACCTCAACCTCAGCAACCAGCGCGATGTCATCGTCAACGCCCGCCTCGACCTGACAGAGAAAAAAATCATCATGGACGAGTCGGTCTACGAATCGCCATCCATTCAGAAAAAAGCGGCCATGGACTACGATAAAGCCAGCCGTAAGCTGGAGCAGGAAACAAAGGCATACGAGCTGAAAAAGCAGCAGGAAGAAAACAGGGTACAAAGGCGTTACATAAACTACCGGCAGGTTCTCGACCGCTCGAACGAACTCCAGAAACTTTTCAATACGCTCGAAATAACTGCGCCCAAAGCTGGAATTGTAACTTATTACAAATACCCGTGGGGCGAAATCATTAAAACGGGATCGAAAGTTGGGCCATATAACACCATTATTGCTACCATTCCTGAAATGACCAACCTTATTTCGAGAACGTATATCAACGAAATCGATATTTCGAGGGTAAAGGTCAGTCAGCCGGTCAGAATCGGCATTGACGCCTTCCCTGATAAGCAGCTTTCAGGAGAGGTAATTTCGGTTGCCAACATCGGGCAGGCAATGCCAAACAGCGACGCCAAAGTTTTCGAGGTAAAAATCAAAATCTTTGGGAAAGACAAAGACCTGAAACCAGCCATGACAACAAGCAATGCCATTGAAGCCGGCACATATAAAGACACCCTCATGGTTGCCACCGACGCTATTTATGAGAACGACAGCCTAAAATATGTCTTTCTCGGCAAAGACCATCCGGTGAAACAAATTGTGTGGTTAGGTGAAGAAAACGAGAATTTCGTGCTGGTTAAAAAAGGATTGAAGGAAAATGATGTAGTATGGCTTTCGGAGCCACACAACGCCGACGAACTGAAGTTTCAGGGACAAGATATTTATGCCGAAATACTGAAAGAAAAAGAAGAGATACAGAAGAAAGCCGAGAAAGAACGACAGGAACTGGATAAACAGCCCACAGCAACATTGCCTGCCGTCCCAGCAGGACAAGTAATTATAAATGCTGCACCCAGTAAATAATCGGTAACAAACCTAAACCGGGAAATCATGATTTTTCAAAAATACTTTCACGACATTGTTATTGGTTTTGAAGCGATTATAGACAACAAGCTGAAATCAATTCTCACCGCACTTGGGATTATTTTCGGTGTAGCAGCAGTTATCAGCATGATGGCTATCGGAAATGGAGCTGAACAGGAAATTCTGGAGCAAATCAAAATGGTCGGCGTAAACAACATTATTGTAACACCTACCGAAATTGCCGGAAACGAAACGACTACGACTACGGACGAGGAAAAAACCGGAACCAAAAAGTTCTCGAAAGGGCTAACAGTGATGGATATGAAAGCCATCGAGGAAATTATTCCGACAGTAAAAATGGCAAGCCCGGTTATTTCATACAATTACTCAGCAATCATCGACGGAAAAAGCAAACCAGTTGTGCTTGAAGGAGTAAATAATAATTATTTCGAACTATTCAACATCGGTCTGCAGAAAGGCGAGATATTTAATCATGCCCAGGCAGAATCCGGGCAACCGGTTTGCCTGATCGGAGACAACATCAAAACTGTGTTTTTCAATCAGGACGAACCTATTGGCAAATACATCAAATGTGGACAAATCTGGCTGAAAATCATCGGGGTGATCGAACGCCGCGACTTCACCGCCTCAGCTTCCGACGAGATGGGCATCAGTAGTACCGACAACAAAATATTTGTTCCGGCACAGACAGTTTTAATGCGTTTTAAAAACAGGGCGCTGGTGAGGGCCGACGAAGTAGAGCAATCGAGCGCGCGCCGTCGTGCCTCCATTGTCGACTCAAATTCGGGCTCGAAAACTTCAGCCGACGACAAAAACCCGAACCAGTTGGATAAAATCATCCTTCAGGTAAAAGAAACCGAGCAACTCAGCGCAACGGCCGGTGTTGTTAAACGACTGCTGCTTCGCCGGCATTCTGATTTGTACGATTTTGAAGTAACCATTCCCGAACTGCTGCTGAAGCAACAACAGCGAACCAAGAAGATTTTCAACATTGTATTGGGTGCCATCGCCGGAATTTCGCTGATTGTGGGAGGAATCGGGATCATGAATATCATGCTCGCCTCGGTTATGGAGCGTATCAGGGAAATAGGCACCCGGCAGGCCATTGGCGCATCGAGAAAAGATATCGTCGCCCAGTTTTTGGCCGAATCGACCCTGATCAGCATTTCAGGAGGAATAATCGGAATCATTTTAGGTGTGGTACTTTCGAAAATCATTACAGCCGTTTTCGATATAAAAACCATCATTTCCTTTTTCAGCATTTTTATTGCCTTTGGCGTTTCGGCACTCGTTGGAATCATGTTTGGATACATGCCAGCCAAGCGTGCAGCCGAAAAAGACCCGGTTGAATCACTCAGGGCATAAACTATGAACAACAAACGAAACATGCCAGTAAAACGATCGAAAAACCAAAACCGATGAATAAACTTAAACTCCTGTTAACCATCTTCATTTCAGTTTTTATACTGAGGGCTAACGCGCAACCATCTGTCAGTTTGAGCCTGGATGAAACCGTAACACTGGCAGCACAAAGCTCTCTTGATGCTTTCAGGTATAAAAATATGTACCTGGCCAGTTACTGGCAGTTTCGCTATTTCAAGGCCGACAAGCTCCCCAGCCTTAGCCTGAACAGCACGCCGCTCGACTACAATCACTACCGGCGGCGCGAATATAATGCCCAGACAAATGAAGACCAGTATGTACTTCGCGACTACCTAAACTCGGATGTGAACCTGCAACTCAGCAAAAAAATAGGATTAACCGGTGGTAATTTATTCCTGAATTCAGATTTAGGAATGGTTAAAAACTTAAGCGGCGACAAAGTAACTTCATATCAGTCGACCCCCATAAGCATTGGCTATCAGCAAGCGTTGAACGGATACAACGAACTTCGCTGGGAGTCAAAAATTGAGCCCATCAAGTTCGAAAAAGCGAAAAAGACTTTTGTACAGTCTCAGGAGAATCTGGCAATGAAAAGCACCTCAATGTTCTTTGACTTGGTTGAAGCCCAAATTCAGCTAAAAATTGCCCAAAACAACATGAGTAATGCCGATACGCTCTATAAAATCGGCAAGGGTCGTTTCCAGGTGGGCACAGTCACCCAGGACGAATTACTGAACCTGGAACTAAACCAACTGAATTCGCTACAGGCACTAAGCCAGGCTAAGCTGGATGTTCAGCGCACGCAGTCGGCACTGAACTCGTACCTGATCCTCGACAAAAAAACACAGCTCGAATGTATTGTTCCTTCGATGATTCCAGCACTACAGGTAAATGCAGACGAAGCGCTTGAACTTGCACTTCAAAACAATCCGGTGATACTCGATCAGGAACAACAACGCATTGAGCAAGACCAAACTGTTGCAAAAGCGAAGTCAGAATCGGGACTAAATACATCTCTTTATGCAACATACGGACTTAACCAATCGGCCAAAGATTTCAGTACCGTTTATGACAATCCTGATCCAAGCCAACGAGTGCAGATAGGCCTGAGCATTCCTATTTTGGATTGGGGAAGACAAAAAGGACGGTTGATGATTGCGGAATCAAACCGCGAAGTGGCGAATGCACGGCTCAGCCAGGATCGGATCGATTTCGAGCAGAATATTTTTCAATCGGTGATGGAATTCAACCTTCAGGCACAACAGGTAAGAAGTGCAGCCAAAGCCGACACCGTAGCCCAGCAAGGTTACGAAGTTACTTTTCAGCGATTCCTTATTGGCAAAGTAGATGTTATTAAGCTGAACATAGCCCGTAACGACCTTGAATCGGCAAGAAAAGCATATATCCGCGCAATTAGAACCTACTGGAATTACTACTACAGGCTGCGTATGCTGACTCTTTATGACTTTGTTGCCAGGCAAAATCTAACTGCTGAATACGATAAAATCATTCAAAAGTAATCCGGCTATGTTCAAACAAAAAAAATATATAATACCTGCGGCGGCGATTCTGGCCGTTGCCATCATACTGCTGGTTGTTTTCAAATTAAAACCCAATTCAGGAAAATATTACAAGGTAAAACGCGGCAACCTGGAAGTGGTAGTAAACAGCAAAGGCGAAATCAACGGAGAGAAATACACAGAGATTAACCTTCCGGAGGAAGTTTGTGACGAAAATCTGAGGGTTTACCAGATTAAAATTCTTGATGCAATACTGGAAGGAAAAGAAGTGAAAAAAGGTGATTACGTTGCCAAACTCGACGAAGGAATGTTTGCCAACATGATGCAGGATGTGATGAAACAAAAGGAAATGGTTGATGCCGACCTGAATAATGCCGTGATTGACAGCGCTGTGAACCTGAATGCCAAGCGTGAAGATATTACCAATGCACTACTCGACCTTGAATACAACAAGATAGACCTCGAACAGTCGAAATTTGAATCGCAGGCATACCAGCGAAAAACGCAAATGCAGTATCAAAAAGCGGAGATAAATGTTGAAAAGTTGCGTCGCGACTACCTGCTTGAGAAAAACAGGATGAAAATGCGCGTCAGCCGCTTTCAGGACAGGGCGAGCGAGTTCCAGAGACGAATTGATAAATACAGACAAGCCATTGCAGCAACAACAGTTAAAGCGCCCGAAGACGGAATTGTGATGTTTGCCAAAGACTGGTCGGGGAAAAGCTATGGAAAAGATTCGGAAATAATCATCTGGCGGCCTTTGCTTGCAACTTTGCCCGACATGTCGACAGTTACAACAGAAACGTACATCAGGGAAATTGACATCTCGAAGATCCACCTGAACGACAGCGTCCGAATCACAATTGAGGCGCTACCCGATCGTGTTTTCTGGGGGAAAGTAACTTACATTGCAACCATTGGCGAAGACCACAAGGATTTCGACATGAAAGCATTCAAAGTGATCATCCGGCTCGACAAAAACGACAAAGACATGAAGCCCGGCATGAGTTCGAATAACGACATCATTATCGCATCATACAGCGACAGATTGCTGGTGCCGCTCAAAGCCATTTTTACGCGCAACGGGAAACAGGTGGTATATGTGAAAAATGGTGCCAACATTGAGCAAACGGAAGTTCAATCGGTTGCGCAAAACGATGAGTTTGCAGCCATCGACAAAAACATTCAGGAAGGCGACCTAATTTTACTTTACCAGCCGGAAGAATTCAGACAGCTTTCTGCAGCCAAATAAGAACAGTTGTTTTAAGCAATTATAAAATTCGGAGCGCACGAATGGAGCGAATGCTTTGTTTGGTTACATTTGAATGCAAATCATTTCAACCCTAAACCAATCTATGAAGCAGCTTTTCGCAGGAATAATTCTGTCATTTTGTTCGTTCTTTCACGGATCGGCAAGCAGTCTTCCCGGCATAAAAAAACTCAGAACCGACTCCATTTCACATACATTCAACGAAAATTACGTTTTACATATCCGGAAAGCCACCGGCCCGATTAAAATAGACGGACTGATAAGCGAACAGGATTGGACAATCGCAGAAAAGGCGACCGACTTCAGGCTGGTTTTACCAATTGACAGCGGTTTGGCCAGTTCGCCGTCGGAAGTGGTGATGACCTACGACGACAAATTCTTTTATCTCGGTGCAACTTTTTTCGATACCATTCCGGGAAAGCGGATTGCCGAATCGTTTCGGCGCGACTTTGTCTTCGGGAATAATGATAACCTCCTTGTTTTCTTCGATACGTTTCTCGACCAAACCAACGGCTTTTCATTTGGGGCATCGGTGTCGGGTGCCAAGTGGGACGGAATGATGTCGAACGGAAGTTCAATCAACCTCAACTGGGACTGCAAATGGGATTCGAAAACCGTTCAATATCCCGATCGATGGGTAATTGAAATGAAAATACCTTTCCGATCAATCCGCTACAAATCGGGAACCGACCGATGGTTTGTCAACTTTGGCCGCCTCGACCTGAAAACCAACCAAAAATCGGCATGGGCACCTATGCCAAGGCAATTTTCGACCTCCAACCTGGCATACACCGGCGTATTACAATGGGATAAGCCATTGCCCAAATCGAAAATGATGTTCTCGCTCATTCCCTATATTTTCGGAGGAGTATCGCGCGATTTTGAGAATTCAGGAGCGACCCGTTACCGCAAAGATTTTGGTGTCGATGCGAAGCTCGGCATTTCCGCGTCGATGAATCTCGACCTGACCTACAATCCCGATTTTTCGCAGGCCGAAGTTGACCAGCAGGTTACCAATCTCGATCGGTTTGAACTCTTCTTTCCTGAAAAAAGACAATTTTTCCTCGAAAACAGCGACCTCTTTTCCAGCTTCGGATTCAGTTCAATCACGCCCTTCTTTTCGCGGCGTATTGGTCTCGACGCGCCGGTATTGGCCGGAACAAGGCTCAGCGGGAAACTGAATAACGATTGGCGAATCGGCTTTCTGGACATGCAGACCGAGAAAACCGCTGACCAGCTATCCCGTAATTTCATGGTCGCATCGGTTCAACGACGCATCTTTTCCCGTTCAAACATCAGCATGATTCTCGTGAATAAAGAATATACCGACGAACCTGCAGCGCAGCTCTACAACCGCATTGCAGGAAACGACTACAACCTGGCAACAAGCAACAACAAGCTGACCGGTAAATTTTTTTACCATCGTTCTTTCACTCCTGAAAATCCTGAAAAACAATTTGCACAGGGAGCTTCGCTGGCATTCAATTCGAGACATGTTCATGCAGCGCTTTACCAGGCCAGCGTCGGTAAGAACTATGTTGCCGAAGCAGGCTATGTGCCCCGCACGGGCTACCGTCTGTTAAATCCGGAACTAAGCTATCTGTGGGTTCCCAACAAACGAATTATAAGCCACGGACCATCGGCAACTGCAACTTATTATTCCGACTTTGACAACCGGCAACTCGACCACGAGATAACACTGATGTATAAGTTTGAATTTCGCGACCGCTCAATTTTCGACCTTGGAATGAAAGACCAATACACCAGGCTCGAAAACGACTTCGATCCGACACATATTAGTCAGACGACATTAGCAGCCGGAAGCGAATACTCCACTCGCCTCGCCTTTGCCGATTACACATCAGACACCCGCCGGTTGTTAAATTTTGCGGCATCAGCCTCCACCGGAGGGTTTTATTCAGGAAATATGAACCAGTTTAAAGGACAGATGACCTACCGATACCAGCCTTATCTCAATCTGACAATGAACTTTTCATACAACAGCATCAGTCTTCCGCAGCCATTCAGCGATACACACTTTTGGCTGTTCGGTCCAAAAATCGACCTGACAATGAGCGACAAAGTATTTTTCACCTCTTACGTTCAGTATAACGAGCAGATAAACAACATGAATGTAAACCTGAGATTTCAATGGAGATACCAGCCTGTTTCGGACCTCTTTATTGTTTATACCGACAACTATTACACCGGGAACTGGAGTCCCCGCAACCGCGCTTTGGTGGTAAAACTTTCCTATTGGTTCAATTAGCTGATTGGTGAAATATCGCATCAAATTCAACAATTGAAACGATTTTCACTTTATTATAGATCATCAAATCAATTGAATAAAGTATGAAAACAGTAAAAGTAGTTGCAACACTCATCGTGTTTGTTTCATTGCTATGTTCTGTGACTGGCTGCCGCACAACGCGAACGAGTGCTCAATATCCGAAAGCGATGATTATTCAACCCAACCCCAGCGGCAAAATTCCACCAGGACAAATGAAAAAAGTAACAGGAGCCACCAGTGCAAAAGAATATGCTCCTGGTCAAAATAAGGGAAAGGGAAAGGGAAAGAAAAAGAAGTAAAAAAACCCAACAGTTCCCGAAGGTCCATTGGGTTTTTACTATCTGAGAGATTATTGTATCTTATTTATAGCTTTCAATGGGTTCGCAGGTGCAAACCAGGTTGCGGTCGCCATAGGCATCGTCAACGCGGGCTACCGGCGGCCAGTATTTGTTTTCCTTCAGCCAGGCCAGCGGGAATACGGCAGTTTGGCGACTGTAGGCATGATTCCATTCATCAGCAGTTACTACGCTCGAAGTGTGCGGCGCATTTTTCAGCGGATTGTCTTCCTTGTCCATTGCTCCTGAAGCCACCGCCTGAATTTCGTTGTAGATGGCGCTCAGCGCTTCAATGAAACGATCCAGTTCCTGTTTCGATTCGCTTTCGGTGGGCTCCACCATCAGCGTTCCGTGAACCGGGAACGAAAGCGTTGGCGCATGGAAGCCATAGTCCATCAAGCGTTTGGCAATGTCGCCTTCAGTAATTCCGGAAGAAGCTTTCAGGTGACGGCATTCCAGAATCATTTCGTGTGCCACGCGGCCGTTTTCGCCGGTATATAAAATTCCGTAGGTATCTTTCAGCGCATCAGCAATGTAGTTGGCATTCAAAATAGCCATTTCCGAAGCACGTTTCAAACCGTCGGCACCCAGCATTTTGATGTATCCATAAGTGATTGGCAGTACCGAAGCGCTTCCCCACGGGCCAGCCGAAACGGCCGTGATTCCAACATGTCCGTTGTTCATCACCGGATGCGAAGGCAGGAATTCAACCAAATGTTTGGCTACGCAAATCGGGCCAACACCAGGGCCACCGCCTCCGTGAGGAATGGCAAAGGTCTTGTGCAGGTTGAGGTGACAAACATCGGCGCCAATGCGGCTCGGATTGGTCAAACCAACCTGGGCATTCATGTTAGCACCATCCATGTAAACCTGTCCGCCGCGGGCATGAATAATCTCGCACAATTGGGTAATCGACGATTCATAAACCCCGTGTGTCGATGGATAAGTCACCATGAAACACGACAGTGTATCTTTATATTCTTCAGCTTTCTGGCGCAGCGCATCCACATCGATGTTGCCCCGTTCGTCGCAAGGCGTAACCACCACCTGCATACCGGCCATTACGGCGCTGGCAGGGTTGGTTCCGTGAGCCGACGAAGGAATCAGCGCCACATTGCGGTGACCTTCACCCCGGCTGATGTGGTACTGACGAATCACCATCAGTCCTGCATATTCACCTGCTGCTCCTGAATTGGGTTGTAAGCTGACATCGGCAAAACCGGTAATTTCCGCCAAGTCGCGGCGCAGCTCTTCCATCATTTCGTGGTAACCGCGCGCCTGATTTTTCGGAACAAACGGGTGGATACCGCCAAATTCAATCCAGCTCAACGGCAGCATTTCGGTCGCTGCATTCAGCTTCATGGTACAAGAACCAAGCGGAATCATCGAGTGCGTAAGCGAAATATCTTTGTGCTCCAGCTTTTTGATGTAGCGAACCATTTCGGTTTCGGAGCGGTATTTATTGAACACTTCCTGCTGCATGTAAGCCGATTTCCGGAGATATTGAGTCTGAATGGTGCAGGTTGCCGGGTATTCAGTGGTTAAATCGAACGGTTTGTTGGCGGCTTTGGCAAACACTTCCACAATCCAGTTGATGTCGTCGAGGTTGGTGGTTTCGTCGATGCTCAAACCTACTTCACCATTTTCGAAATAGCGGAAATTCATTTCCAGTTCGAGCGACAACCATTCGATGTCTTCGCGTTTCACGTGGCGTGGCAGCGCAAAACGGATGGTGTCGAAGTAATTTTTATTAAGTTGGGTGTAGCCCAAAGCGGTAATTTCTTTTTCGAGCAATGCGGCAATGCAGTGAATGCGGGTGGCAATCTGTTTGATGCCCTCCGGCCCGTGGTAAACGCCATAGAAACCGGCCATGTTAGCCAAAAGTGCCTGCGAAGTACAAATATTCGAAGTCGCTTTTTCGCGTTTGATGTGCTGTTCGCGGGTTTGCAGCGCCATACGCAAAGCGCGGTGTCCGTTGGCATCTTTGGTGATACCGATGATGCGGCCCGGCATGGTGCGTTTGAAAGCGTCTTTAGCGGCAAAGAATCCGGCATGTGGACCACCGTAGCCCATTGGAACGCCAAAACGTTGCGCACTACCAAAAACAATGTCGGCGTCCCATTCTCCCGGAGGAGTCAGGATGGCCAGACTCAGCAAATCGGCGGCAACCGAAACCATCACTTCTTTTTCGTGGGCGGCTTTTACCAGCGACGAATAATCAACGATTTCGCCGTCAGAATTTGGATACTGAACGATAGCACCGAACGATTTTTCGTCGAATTTGAAGTTCTGCCAGTTGGTTACTTTCAGTTCGATGCCAAGTGGATTAGCTCGGGTAATCAGCACATCCAAAGTTTGCGGCCATATCTTTTCGTCAACCCAAACTACGTTGGCTTCGCCTTTTGCTTTGGCCCGCGAGCGCGAATTGTACATCATGATCATGGCTTCGGCAGCGGCTGTCGCTTCGTCGAGCAATGCAGCGTTCGACAATTCCATGCCAGTCAGTTCGCAAACCATCGTCTGGTAATTCAGCAAAGCTTCCAAACGTCCCTGCGAAATCTCAGCCTGATAAGGTGTATAACTGGTGTACCAAACCGGGCTTTCCAATACATTCCGGAGAATTACTGCCGGGGTAATGGTGTCGTAATAACCCATCCCGATGTAGGTATTGAATACTTTGTTTTTGGATGCCAGAGCCAGGATTTTTCGGTAATACTGACGTTCGGTCAAACCATCTTCGAGATTGAGTGGTTTTTCGAGCCGGATGTTTTTCGGAACTGTTTGGTCGATGAGTTCGTCGAGCGTTGAAACGCCCAATTTGCCGAGCATTTCCTGAATTTCGAGGTCGCGCGGACCAATGTGGCGCATTACAAATTTATCGCTTGCCATATCTGTTTGATGTATGTTTTGTTTTAAGGCTGCAAGTTTAGGAAGAATATCATTGCGCCAAAATGATTTTTGCCGTTTTTCAGCTTTCAAGGATTGAAGGACTGAATTAATGAAGGATTGATTTTACTTTGGTAAACTGTCGCCAGGGAAGCTGCGCGCCGTGTGCACTTCGTAAATAAAAACGCCGGCAATCACTCCGGGATCACCGTCCATAATTTCTTTGGTTTGCTCCAAATCGGCATTAAAAATTCCGATGCCTTTCAGATCAGTTTCGTCGGAAACCGGACAAACAATGGAAAGCAATCCTTCTTCCCGAAGCGCAAAATTACGCCGTGCATGTTCCCAAATGATCGCCTGACTCTCTGGAGTACCATAATTAGGGCCACTTTTCAGCAAAACCACACTAAACAATCTTGCCTGAGAAATCATTTGCATCATCAATTCATCGGTAATTTCTTTCATATCTTGAATTTCAGGTTAAAAACGGATTATTCTTTTTTTCGAACCCAATAGTCGTTTCCGGCCCATGCCCGCTATAAACCACGGTGTCTTCAGGTAAAGTCAAAAGCTTGGTTTGAATATTTCCGACCAATTGTTCAAAGTTTCCACCAGGCAAATCGGTACGGCCAATGCTTCCGTAAAAAAGTACATCGCCTGCAATCAATATTTTTTGCTCCGGATTGTAAAAAACAACTCCTCCGGGAGAGTGACCGGGAGCTTCAATAACTTCCAGATACGATTTACCAAACCTAAGTTTATCTCCTTCGACGAAAAATGCATCGGGAGCCTCAACATGCTCCACCGGAATGCCAAATAAGTCGCCATGCGCCACAACATTTTCAACCAAAATTGCCTCATCGGCATGGGCTTCAAATGGCAAATGATATTTTGTCCGGCAATGTGTAATGCCTAAAATATGATCGAAATGACAGTGTGTATTGATCAGCTTCACCGGCTTCAACCCGTTCGATTCGATGAACCGATCCAATTCCTGCCGCTCGTAATCGAAATAGCATCCGGCATCAACAATCACGCATTCACCTGTCTCATCGTAAACGACCAACGTATTTTCCTGAATAGGATTGAAAGTGAATTTTTTGATTTGCATAAAATAAGTGTCTAAAGTTTAAGAACAAGTGCCTAGAGTGTCTAGAGTCCGGAGTGCCTAGAGTCGAACAAACAGAATGCTGTGTTTCTTTGCTTTAGGCACTCCGAACTATTTATCTATTCCCTTTAACATCGGCACAAACACAAAGGTTCCGTGCGATTCTTTGTAGTATTCTGTTTCACTGCTTTTAACAACCACATACATAGACTGTTTATCGCGTGGTCCAACCGGGATTACCATACGACCACCAACCTTAAGTTGAGCAATTAAATCAATCGGGATCTCGGGAGCACCTGCCGTAACAATGATTTTATCGAACGGTCCGTATGTGGGAAGTCCCTTATAGCCATCGCCGTAAAAAAACTTGGGGTTATAGCCAATCTTCGGTAAAAATGATTGTGCTTTCACATACAGTTCGCGTTGCCGCTCGATGGTATAAACAGTTGCACCCATTTCGAGTAAAACTGCAGCCTGGTATCCGGAACCGGTTCCCACTTCAAGAATTTTGTCGTGGTGTTCAACCTGCAAAAGCTGCGTTTGAACTGCCACCGTATATGGCTGGCTGATGGTTTGACCTGCTCCTATCGGGAAAGCCTGATCTTTATAGGCAAACTGAAGGAAACTGCTGTCCATAAAAAGGTGACGCGGCACCCTCCCGATGGCTTCCAGTATTCTTTCATCTTTCATCCCTTTGATACGAATACCGTCCACCAATCTTTTTCTCAATCCCTGATGTCGTAATGTATCCTGAAGCTCCATTAATTATCTGTTTCCCCAAAAATAGGCAAAATAAGGACTGATACGGATTTCAGGATGAAACAATATTAACAGGTCCCGTTGAAAAGTATTTCGGGAGCATCTTAAAACAGGCTTATTTTATTTCTATTTTGCATGATATGATTAAGCTCGGAATTTTTGGCGACCAATCGGTTAATCTGCAGTTGCTGAAGCAGGTAAAAAAGACTCCGGATACGGAAGTATCGGGTGCCTGTTTTTATGGTAATGCGGAAGTTCCGGCGTGGATCGATGAAATTTCGAGCCCGGCAGAGTTGATGGACCGTTCGGATGCCATCCTCTTCATGAGCGATAAAAACGTGAGCAACGACCTGATTAGGCTCGTTCTACGGAAAAGCAGGCACGTTTACCTGAAAACCATTCCAAACCTTCAGCACCGCGAAGTGAAAGAACTGATCGATCTGGAAAAAGAGGCTGGCATTGTCACGTTCATCTACAACCCGTTCGATTACCTTCCGTTCTTCGAATCGTTTCATCAGCGATACGAAAAACCTTTCCTGATAAATATCCGAACCTGTTTCGAAGATAGCGGGACCAAAAGCTCGCACGAACTGCTACTT
>JAEWME010000256.1 GCA_023393265.1 Bacteroidota bacterium
GCGAAGATGAGGATTTTGTTAATCCGGTTAAACGGGACGATTTATTACGGGGAAAAATAAAAAAGCTTGAGTCTCAGTTCAGAAAGATTTATCCCAATATCTCGTTTGAGACAGAAATGGCATGGTGCGGAACATTTAGTTCTACAAAGGACAGCTTACCCTATATTGGGAGTTGGCCTGGCAAAAAAAGAATGCTTTTTGCACTGGGATATGGCGGAAACGGAATCACTTTTAGTATGATTGCTGCACAGATGATCAGAAATATCATACTTGAAAACAAAGACGAACGTATGAAGATTTTTGGGTTCGGGCGAAGGAAAAAATAATTGTTTTAGAAGAACGTGTTGAAAGCAAATTTTTCACCCTTTAGCTTTTACTTAGCAGTTCAACGATGTTCTTATAATCTCAGATAGAAAGAATGTGGCTGATTTTTAGATTAATATAACAACGAAGTGTAATACTATGACGAAGAAGATTTTAATTGCAACGCTAATAGCCGTTTTTTTTATGTCCTGCGTCCAAAAGCAGGAACTTATTCAAAATCCTGATCGGAAAGCTGATATTCAGCGGATGCTGACCGTGCAGAAAGAGCTGACAGCAAAAAGTCAGGTGCCGGTTTGGGATATTTTCAATCAGCAGCTTCAGCCAGACGAAAAAGAAGCGCTCGAATTTTTATATGCTTACATGCCGTTGAGCGATCTGGCCGATTACAAACCAGAATTTTTTCTGAAAAATGTACAATATAGTTTGAAAGCCCGCGCCGAAATGCCCTGGGGAAAGACAATTCCGGAAGAAGAATTTCTGCATTTTGTACTGCCGTTGCGGGTGAATAATGAGAACCTCGACGATTTTCGCGAGGTGATGTACCCCGAAATTGCACAGCGGATTAAAGGACTCGATATGAAACAAGCGGCGCTCGAAATTAACCACTGGTGCCACGAAAAAGTAAACTACCGCGGAACAGATTCGCGTACCAGTGCACCGCTCAGTACGGTTAAAAAGACATTCGGACGCTGCGGCGAGGAATCCACTTTCACGGTAACTGCCATGCGAACTGCCGGTATTCCTGCCCGCCAGGTTTACACGCCCCGCTGGGCCCATTCCGACGACAATCACGCGTGGGTTGAGGTTTGGATCGATGGCAAATGGCGCTACCTGGGTGCCTGCGAACCCGATGTCGACCTGGATATGGGCTGGTTCAGCGAGCCTTCGCACCGGGTGATGCTGGTTCACACCCGCGCTTTTGGCCGCTATTTCGGAAGCGATCGGGTGGTGGATGCGCAGGATCGTTTCTCTGAGCTGAACCTGACCTCGAATTATGCCACGACCAAAGACATTGTCGTTGCGGTGAAAAATGCCGACGGAACACCCGCCGACAGCGCCAAAGTAGAATATCAGCTTTACAACTATGCCGAATATTATCCGATTGCTAGTTCGTTTACGAATACACAAGGGATTTCGACCCTGAATACCGGGATGGGCGACCTGATTGTGTGGGCTGCCAAAGATGGTAAATTCGGTTATCAGAAATTTTCGGTTCCGGAGAAAGACACGCTTAATCTGATTTTAGACCAAACCACGCCGAAAAGCGCCGAAGAAATTTGGGACCTTGTTCCGCCACATGCGGTAAAAATGGAAAGCACGGTTACTCCTGAAGCCAAAAAGGCGAACGACCTGCGGCTGGCCAGGGAAGATTCGATTCGAAATGCTTACATGGCCACATTTAAAGATTCGGCCTGGGTTCATGCGTTTGCGGCGAAAACAGAACTTCCTTTCGATACCATTTATCGTTTCATCAGGCTGAGCTACGGAAACTGGGATCAGATTTCGGCCTACCTGGAAAAGAATGCCGAAAAGTACCGAAGCACCGTACTTGAACTGGCCATCCAGATTGTTGACAAAGACTACAGCGATGCGCAGGAATCGATTTTGACCGATCACCTCGAACAAACGGCTCAACTTGGCCTGCAAAAGCTGGTTCCATCGAAGGAATTGTTCGTTAAATATGTGCTTTCGCCGCGCATCGCGCTCGAAAACCTCAGCGCATGGCGAAGTTTCCTGTCGGCTTCATTTGGTCCCGAAATGGCGCAATCGTCACGAAACGACATTTCGGCACTTACCAACTGGATTCGTGAAAACATTCGCATCGATGCCGTAGCCAACAAGCATTCGCGTGCGCCGCTTACACCGATTGGCGTGTACAATCTGCGCGTAGCCGATCCGCAATCGCGCGATATTTTCTTTGTGGCTGCCTGTCGCACTTTTGGTATTCCCGCTCGCCTCAATCCCGAAACACAAATTCCGGAGTACAATAAGGACGGGAAATGGCTTCGCGCAGGTTTTGATCCGGAGCCGGTTGCCCAGCCCGAAAAAGGACTGCTGAAACTGACGGACAAAGGTAATCCCGTTGTGCCGCAATATTACCTGCACTATACCATTGGTTTCCTGAAAAACGGATTTTACCGCACGCTCGAATTCCCTGAAGGCGGCGTGCTGACCAATTCAGCAAAACCAATTGAACTTGAGGTTGGCAACTACGCACTGGTTACCGGAAACCGCATGGAAGACGGTTCAGTACTCAGTAAAATGACTTTCTTCACCATCGAAAAAGGCAAACAAACAAACCTTTCCGTTGAGCTTCGCAAACAATCTGGCGCGTTGAGACCTTCAGGAAAACTGGATTTTGGCGCATTAAACCTGAAGAAAACTTCTGATGGTTCTTTGGTTAGTTTGGCTTCACTCGCTGGTGGAAAGTATTCTGTTTTGGTGGTGCTCGATCCCGACAAGGAGCCATCGAAACACATCCTGAACGATCTGGGGCCGTATGTCGATCATTTCAATAAATGGGGCGGACAGTTCATTTTTGCCATGCCGCTCGAAAAAGCCGGACAGGCTGGTGTGCTGAAGACCTATCAACTGCCTTCGAAAATGGAAAGCGGCGTCGATCCGGATGATCAGATTCTGAATGCTGTTTCAGCGGTTTACGGGGCGGGACTGAAGGAAAAACTCCCGCTGGTATTGTTCTGCGACGCTTCAGGAGACGTTTATCTTTTCTCTTCGGGATATAAAATTGGCATGGGCGAACAACTTCTGAAAATTATTTCGTCAATTGAAGCCAATCCAAAAATGGTAGAACCACAGGCTTCGTGCGAAAAGCCTTAAATTTATATTGATACCGAATAAGCGAGAGCAGGTGGCTGAGGTTACCTGCTCTCGCTTTTTTGTCCCATTTGTAACCAAAAATTACAGAAAAGCATTCGGGAAAGAACACGAAACTCACTAGCTTTGGTAGGATTAATCATCAAAAAAATCCCGACCATGCAAACCATACTCGGATCAGGTGGTGCCATCGGCGTTGAATTGGCTAAGGCACTTACCGCATATACAACACAAATCAGGCTGGTGAGCCGAAATCCCCAAAAAGTTAACGACACAGACGAAACAATGGCGGCCGATCTGCTCAATCCTGAAGCTGTTCGCAAGGCAGTTGAGGGTTCGGAAGTGGTGTATGTGACGGTCGGCTTTCAGTATAATATTAAAGTCTGGCAGGAAAACTGGCCAAAGTTTATTCGCTCGGTGATTGCTGCCTGTGAAGAATTTCAGGCAAAACTGGTTTTTTTCGATAACATCTACATGTACGATTCAAACCACCTGAACGGGATGAACGAAGAAACAGCGATTAACCCTTCGAGCCGCAAAGGCAAAGTGCGGACAGTGGTCGCCCAGATGATTATGGATGAGGTGAACGCCGGAAAGCTAACCGCGCTGATTGCCCGTTCTGCCGATTTTTATGGCCCCGGAATCAGGAATTCGAGTATGCTGAATGAGGTCATCATTAAGCCTCTGGCAGCCGGTAAGAAAGCCAACCTGCTTGGTCCGGCTTATTTCAAACATTCGTACACCTACACGCCCGATGCCGGAAAAGCTACGGCACTGCTTGGTAACAGCGCCGATTCGTGGAGCCAGGTCTGGCATTTACCAACAGCGCAAAATCCTTATACCGCCAAAGAATGGGTGGAAGTTGTTGCCCGTGAGTTGGATGTAAAGCCGAGGTTTCAGCGCGTACCGAAACTAATGGTCAGGATTATCGGAGTTTTTGTCCCGATTATGGGCGAAATTGTAGAGATGCTGTATCAGCACGACTGCGATTATGTATTCGACAGCAGTAAGTTCGAAAAACACTACAACTTTAAGCCAACTCCTTATCCGGAAGGAATAAAAGCGGTAATTGCAACCGATTTCAGTAAAAAGTCCTGATTTATAGCTTGATGATAAATTCGGTCAGGCTATCGTCTGCTTCCAGGTTCAGTTTCTTGCGTACACGGTAGCGGTGGTTTTCAACACCACGAACCGAGATTCCCAGCAATGGAGCAATTTCTTTCGACGAAAGGTTCATCCGCAAAAAGGCACACAGTCGGAGATCGCTTGGAGTGAGGTCGTGATAATTGTCTTTCAGCGTTTTCATGAATTGTTCGTGGGCACGCTCAAAGTTGGTTTCAAATACTTTCCAGTCGTCCTGGCTGCTGATATTTTCGTCGATTTTAGTAATCAGCCGCTCGTAATATTTATCTGGATAGCGAGTGCCAAGCTGTTCTTTCTGGCTGGCGAGCATCTCTTTCATATCCATCAAAAATTCATTTTTTTTGATGATTGCCATGGTCGAACTGGCCAGTTCCGAGCTTTTGAACGACAATTCCGCCTGAAGTTTGTCGTTTCGTAGTTTAATCAGTTCTTTTTCCTGCTCTTCCCGCTCGCGGCTTTCTTTCAGTTTGGTTCTCCGGATAACTGATCGCCGGAAAAGCAGAAGTCCGCCAACGACAAGCAGCACGTAGCCAACGTATGCCAGTGTCGACCGGTACCACGGCGGCAACACGGTAAGTTTGAAGCTCTGTTCCTGGCTGAATTCTCCCCAACTGTTCATCGCTTTCACTTTTATTTTGTAATGGCCAACGGGTAGTCGTTTAAAACTGAATATTGGCTTGTCAACCGGCTCCGACCATTTTTGGTCGAGCCCTTCAATGAACGACAGGTATTTAACGTGGTCGCTGCTGAAATATGGAAACGAATACTGAAGCTGAACATTGTTCCGGTTAAAATGAATCGTTGTTTCGTCCGCTTTAACTGGTAAATCAATCATTCGGTCGTTGCTTCCGCTGATCGAAATCTGCCTCAGCTCCGGCGTCCGTTTCGAAATCCGCGAGGCGGGGCTCACCGTGTCGGTGTTCAGGATGGCGTACCCATTTTCGAGGCAAAGCAGTGCTTTTGTTTCGTCGAGCGGCACAATGTTTTCATATCCGGTAATGAGCTGGTTATTAAACAGGCTGGTCGGATATTCCTTGATAAGTCGCACTTCGGAATTTTCAATTTTGAAAAGTCCGCACGACTGATCAGTAATCAGCCAGTAGCGGTGATCGGGAGCGGCTATAATCCGGGTTGTTTTCCTGAGATTTGCCAGTTTCTCGTTCATGCCTGCATACTCGATGATTGTATCGTTCAGGTCGTCGAAAGTGTACAATTTTTCGCCTGTCGTGAATACTATCCGGTTCTCCACTTTGAAAACATGTATTCCGTGATCTTTCCCAAAGACTTGCTGCCCGTAGTATCGTTGTTCGGCAAGCGAATCGCGGCTGTCAAATTTTAGCCTGAAGATGCCCCGGTACATGTGTCCGGCCCAAAAATTTCCGAGATGGTCCACTTCTATGTACCTGATCAGGTCGTTGAAGGAATATAGGATGTGATCAATTTTCCATTGGTCATTTGTTTTTTGGTAGAAGATCAGATTCGAATAGGTACTTTGCACTAACTGCCCCGGAACCAATGGATTTTCCGTCAGCGAAAAGCCACCCGAATGGTTTGATATTTCTCGGAGTTGGTTTTTACTGAGCACAAAAGTTCCTTTGTTGTGGCTAATGAACAGCCTGTCGTCGAAAACCTTGCAATCCCATACCTGCCCTTGAGTTTCTGGAACCAACCTGAACGGTTCATCGGGTTGGTCGTTGGGCCGGCTGTAAACGCCCTGATTGGTACCAAGAAATAACTGGTTTTGGTAAACGGCAGCCGAATAGACAGCGCCGATTTCTTTTCTTTCAACAATTGTATAGGAAGGATCGGGAGTCAGCGATATGAAGTCGATTCCTTTGTCGAGACCCGCCCAGATGTTTTGGTTATTATCAGCAATAATGCCCAGAACGGTATTGTTTTGCAGTCCGTTTCCCTTGTTGAAGCGATTCAAAAGATGGCCGGAACGGTCGAAAACCGAAATACCATCGAGAATGGTTCCAATGATAATTTTTCCGTCTCCTGAAATGCAGCCCCGGTTAATGATGTTTTTCCTGAAATATTCGCTTTCAGTTGGTTGCCATTCACGTAACTGAGTGCCATTGAAATACAGCAATCCGTCGTTGGCGGTGCCAATGAGTTTTTCCGTTTGGCTGATCGAAAGGATAAACCGTATTTCCTTATTCCTGAAAAAGTCGCTGACGAGATAGGGTTTCAATTGTGCGCCGTCAATCTGGTAAACCCCTTCATTCATTAGATTTACAAAAATGCGGTTTCCGCCATCAGACATGGAGTTGATAAAACCTTCCGGTTTAATGATCTGAAATTCCTGGTTGTGATAAATGTAGATCTTTGAAAACGATTGAAAATATACTTTGTCTTTCTGGATGATTACATTCCAGAATTCTTCGTTGGCCGTAAAATTCTCTTCAACCTGCTGCTTCAGCGAATGATAGTCGAGCTTTCCCATTTCGTTGCGCGACCAATAGCCCAGTTCGCGATATCCGGCAGTAAAAATGCGGTTTTGTTCGTCAACAGCAACAGCCCTGATCACGGCTCCTTCAGGAGCACGGTAAAAAGTCCAGATGATTCCGTCGAATTCGAGAAGGCCTACGTTATTGGCAAAATAAAGGTATCCTTTCGAATCTTGCGCTACCGACCAGTTTTGACTGGCGGCCTGGTATTCCTGCTTCAGATAATTTCGGATGATAACTCCGGATTCTCCAGCGTAGATTTCGCCGCTTGCAATAAAAATGGCTATTGAAAGGGTGAAAATCCGGAAAAATATTTTCTGAAAAAGGGTCATCGGGAGAGCCAGTTTAATCGATCATTAAAAGTAGCAAAAAAAGGAAATTTGAATAATTTTTGGAGATTATTTGGTCATCTCCCGATAGCTTTTAAACATATTTGGATGAAATCTTCACTCCCTGACTTCATTTTCGGCTGAAAACCGACCAAATCTTAAAAAACAAAAGTTAAAAATCAGGATCTGATAAAAATCAGATTTAAAATTATTTAGCACGTTCTTATAAAATCTTGATGAGGTAAATGTGCAATGCTCTTCAACACCTTTTCCGCCTGATGAATCAGAAGTGTATTCATTCTTTTCTGTTTCGAAAAAGCCCGTCGTAGCTTTGTTTGGCAAATTTACTGATAACTAAAACAATGTGACTATGAAAAAACTTTTTCTCGTACTGAGTCTTCTATTTTCAGTATCGATCCTTTTTGCACAAAATGTGATAACCATAAAAGGAAAGGTTACTGATGCAAAGAATGAAACAGTGCCCGGAGCTAGTGTTTTGATCAAAGGCACGATGCAGGGCACGATTACCGATGCTGACGGACTTTATACCATCGAGGCAGATCCAAAGGCCGTTCTTGTATTCAGTTTTGTCGGCATGCAATCGCAAGAGGTCCCTGTCGATAACCGGACCACCATCAATGTTCAGCTTAGTGAACAATCTTTCGATGTTGAAGAAGTAGTAGTTGTTGGCTATGGTACCCAAAAGGTCAAGGACATGACATCTTCCATCACCACCGTTAAATCTGAGGATTTGGTTAAAACTCCTTCAGGACAAGCTATGCAGGCGCTGCAGGGTAAGGTTGCCGGTCTTCAGGTGGTGAGTAACGGAGGCCCGGGAAATTCACCGTCAATCCGCGTTCGCGGAGTTGGTTCTTACCCCACTAAAAACGATGGAACTGCAAATAACAATGATGCTCCATTGTATGTGGTCGATGGAATGTTTTACGACAACATCGACTTCCTTAATCCTTCCGACATTGAATCTATTTCGGTGCTGAAAGACGCTTCGGCCGCAGCTATTTATGGTGTGCGTGCGGCAAACGGCGTTGTACTGATTGAGACCAAATCGGGGAAGGTGAACCAGAAAGCAGAAATCGTTTACGACGGTTATTACGGAATGCAGGTTGCCCAAAATGTGCTTAAGATGGCCAATGCTGAGCAATTTACTACCATGGCAATGGAGTCAGGATCGGCTGCTGATGCCAGTTTTATCCTGAATGCCATGCAAAAGTATGGTCGGAGCAGGGTCAACCCCAATGTTCCTGATGTAAATACCGACTGGTACAAGGAAATTCTTCGTCCTGCTGCTATTCAAAATCATAGCCTGAGCGTATCAGGCGGTAGTCCAAAAGCTTCTTACTCGATTGGAACCAACTTTTTCTCTCAGGAAGGTATTCTGGATATGAAAAACGAATACGAGCGTTTTAACCTTCGTTCGAAAATCGATTACAAGGCCAATAACTGGTTGTCAATCGGCGGAAACATGATTTTTAGTAACGCATTGAAGTATGGCGAAGAAGCTGGCGCATGGAACGAAGCTTATTTCGCAGTGCCGATTCTGCCTGTTTATGATGAGTCGAACGCTGCTGCATGGCCCCAAAAGTATGCCAGTGCTCAAGACTTGGGTTACCGAAGCGGACAGAACCCGTTCCCTACGATGAAATACAGTAACAATAAGCTGAAAATAAGGAAAGTGTTGGCAAACTTCTATGCAAAAGTTGATCTTTTGCCTGAAAAATTGTCATTTAAAACCAGTTATAACCATGCTTTTACCTCTCTTGACGAACGCCTGGTTGACCTTCCATATTTTATTGGAAATTCTTTTCAACGCAAAGATGCGACAATTGAAAGAAACATGTCGGTTTATTCGGATCAGATATGGGACAACGTGTTGACATACAGTGATAAATTTGATAAGCATGGTATTACTGTAATGCTTGGTAGCTCGTACAGAGATGAGGCATATAATAAACTTAGAGCAAAAGCTGTTGATTTCCCGACTAATAAAGAGGAATCCTGGTATATCGATCAGGCAAAAAATATTATAACAGAAGGTGTTGGTGATGAAGGCACCAGACAATATGGCCTTTCGTACTTCGGGAGATTAGCATATAATTTTGATGACCGATACCTGCTATACGGAACAATGCGTGCAGATGGCAGTTCAAAATACCAGGAGAAATGGGGTTATTTCCCGACTGTCGGTGCTGGCTGGGTTATTTCGGAAGAAGGATTTATGAAAGACGTGGCATTAATCGATTTCCTGAAACTCAGGGCAAGCTGGGGCCGTTTAGGTAATGACAATATCCAGGCAAGCGATGGCGCCAATACAACAAAAGTTTATACATGGGCCATTGGTGGTGTACCAGTATCAGGAACAAAAAGTACAAATACTTTTTCGTGGTTAAAATGGGAAGTAACAGAGGAAACAAATTTCGGGTTGACTTCCAGGCTATTTAAGAATCGTTTAGCTGTTGATGCTGACTATTTTATTAGGGACACAAAAAATGCTGCAATACCTGTATCGATTCCTATGACATCTGACCGTGTACTCAGGAACCGAGGTATCGTTCGAAATCAGGGTATAGAAATTTCTGCTAACTGGAACGCCGAGGTCACCAAAGATTTCAGTTACAGTATTGGTGCTAATATTTCGACGCTGAAAAACGAAGTACGCGATCTTTACGGACAACCATATATCGATGGTGGTAGTGCTGAATTCCGTCAGCGTTCATATGTTGGAAAACCGCTTATGGCCTTCTTTGGATATGAAGTAGCCGGAGTTTACCAGAACCAGGCCGAAATCGATGCCGATCCGGCTGCTCCGGTAGGCGCCGTTCCCGGTGATTTCAAATATAAAGATCAGCAAAAACAAGGAGAAGAAGGTTATGGGGTGATTAACGACGACGACCGTGTGGTGCTTGGATCCTATTTCCCAACTTTCATGTACGGTTTCAATTTCAATATTACATACAAGAACCTGGAACTGTCGGCTAACATGCTTGGACAAACAGGTAATAAAATCCTAAACCGCAAACGCGGTGAACTGATTTGGACTGCAGATGGTAACCTGGATGCTGACCTGGCTATTAACCGCTGGCATGGGGAAGGTACTTCAAACAAATACCCTTCATCAGCCGGTTTACGTAAAGGATGGAACCAAAAGATGAGTACTTATTTTGTTGAAGATGGTTCGTTCTTTCGCATCCAGAATATTCAACTGGCCTACAATATCAGGAACCAGAAATTATTCGGGGCAGATATGCCTGACGCAAGAATCTCGCTGACTGCAGATCGTCCGTTAACCGTATTCAAATACAACGGGTTCAATCCTGAAGTGGCAAATGGGATCGATACACAGACTTATCCAATTCCTGCAGTTTATACAATTGGGCTGAATGTTAAATTTTAATTCTTAAACTCATGAAATTATTAAATAAATCTGTCAAGCTCATTTTATGTGTAGTTGCCATTTCGGTAGTTACCTCGTGCAATGACATGCTCAATGAACCGGCTGAAAATACCACATATACCGAAGGAATAGACTATAGTATCTCAGGAGACATGATACGTCCTTTGATCGGTGTTTATTATGACTTTAATAATCTTGGATGGGAAAATTTTCCTTTAATCTCAGTTCGTGGTGATGATGTGAATGCGGGAGGATTAGGAGATCAGCAAGACTTCGCTGAAACCGACAAATTTAACTATAACAAGGACTACTGGATGTATAATTCAGTATGGCAAAATTATTACAGCGATATTTTCTCAGCACATTCGGCCATGGAGCAAATTGATCTCTACAAAAAAGCTGGAGCGGATGCTGAACTGGCCGATCAGTATATAGCTGAAGTAAAAACGATAAGAGCCTGGTGGTTATTCACCTTGTCTCGGGTATGGGGTAAAATATTTATCCCTGCCAGTTCCGATCCTTCAGAAATTTTGGTTGGTAAACTTTCAACCAAGGACGAAGTGATGCAGCATATTTCTGATCAGATGGACGAGGCCATTGCGCATCTTCCGGCTGTTCATCCGAACCAAAGAACGGATATTAAAGGTGGTGTGACCAAATATACGGCATTGGCGATCAAAGCACTTGCAAACCTTGAACTGAAAAATTATCAGGCCGTGGCAGATGCAACTTCGCAGATCATTTCTTCAGGAAAATTCTCTCTCGAATCTGATTTTTATGAACTTTTTAAGATCAAAGGAAAACTGAACAATGAGAACGTACTTGAAATGCAGTACTCTGATCTTGGCCTTGGTTCCGGCGACAATTATTCTTATCTGTTTGCTTTCTTCGGGCCTCAGGGATGGACCCCGAAAGTTACCGGAGCTGGCGATGGATGGGGATTCTGGGAACCAAGCCTGAAATATGTGAAGTTTATGCTCGATCGTGGTGAAACGGTTCGCCTCGAAACCAGTGTGTTGTTTACCAATCGTGGTATTGCCGAACTTGAAAAAGATCCGAAATATGCAGCGTTGCCATCGTGGATTTCAAATACCACTCGTTCTGGAGATGTAATTAACGACTTTGCCCGCGAAATATTTGTTTCAGGAAAGCATTATCTGCCTTCAGTTGAACTAACACCAGGTCGTACTGATTACGGAACCAATAAAGGGTTTACCTGTATTCGTTATGCCGAGATTTTACTGATGCACGCCGAAGCCCTCACCCAGGGAGCTAACAGCAGTGCAATGAGCGCCGACGATGCTGTGAATGCAGTGAGATCAAGAGCAGGATTGAACCCAATTTCAGGCGTTACCAATGCACAGGTAATGGACGAAAAATTTGCCGAGCTGGCAATGGAATGGGGAACCCGTTTCTACGACATGGTTCGCTTAGGAAAATATAGCGAACTGAGCTATGAAGGAAGGACTTTTGACGAAAGCAAAATCTTCCTGCCTTATCCGCAAGCGCAGGTTGACCAATTACCTATACTTAAGCAACAATAATGCTAACTGACCATTAAAAGTTTTTTGCTATGAAAAGAATGAAATATATCCTGTCACTCATACTGGTTGCCGTTTTCCTTTCGGCTTGTAACGAAGGAATTGACTCCATTTCGCGTGTCGATCCGGGGCCGGATGCTTCGGCGCCCGTGGTAACAATCAAATATCCGGTTGAAGGTACCTCTATTCAGGTGCCAGAACTGGTTGCCTCCATCAATATTCAGTTCGAAGCTACCGATGACATCGAACTTGGTTCAGTAAAAATTATTTTGGACGGAACAGAACTGAAGTCTTATAATGAATTCAAGGACTATCGCAGGGCATTGGTTCAGTATCAGTACGACAATGTTACCAGCGGGTCGCACACCCTGGTTGTAAGAGCTACTGACAAAGAAGGTAAAACGACCGATGCAACCGTTAATTTCGAGAAAAAACCGCCATACACGCCAGTCTATGCCGGCGAAACGTTCTACATGCCTTTTGATGGCGACTATGTTGAAAAGATCAGTTTTAAATCAGCGACTGTCGTTGGTAGTCCGGGATTTGCAGGAACTGCCCTGAAAGGACTGAATGCCTATGCGGGTGCTACCGATTCGTACCTTTCATTCCCGCTTGCGGGTCTGAACAGTTCTGAATTTACGGCTGAATTCTGGTATAAGGTGAATGCCACACCTGACCGTGCCGGTATTATTTCAATCAGTCCGACGGGAGATAGCAGAAACAGTGGTTTACGTTTCTTCCGCGAGGGGAATGCTACATCTCAGCAGTTTAAACTGAACATGGGAACAGGAGCCGGCGAAACCTGGAACGACGGGGGAAGTGTGGCCATTCCGGCAGACGGATGGATTCACTTAGCTTTCACCGTTTCATCAACCGAGTGTACGGTCTACATCAACGGAGCTGCTGTTCGGACAGCGGCAACTACGCCAATCGACTGGACAGGTTGCGATGCCATTTCCATTGCTTCGGGAGCGCCAAACTTTATTTATTGGGATCACAAATCTGATTTGAGTGATTACGATGAGATGAGGTTCTTTAACCGCGCTTTGACTGCCGAGGAAATCCAAAATATTATTCAGAATGATTCTCCTTATGTGCCTAAATACAATGGCGAAGTATTCTATATGCCGTTTGAAGGTAACTACAAGGAAAAGAACTCGAACATCAATGCAACTGAGGTTGGTACTCCCGGTTTCGAAACAGGTAAAGTTGGGCAAGCCTATGCCGGAGCTGCCGATTCTTACCTTACTTTCCCGACAACAGAGCTTGTTAAATCCAATGAACTGAGCGCTGTCTTTTGGATGAAAGTGAATGCTTCGCCCGACCGCGCTGGTATTTTGGTGATGGGGCCTGAAGATACTGCAAATGCTGGTTTCCCCGATGTTCAGAATAAACGCACCAACGGGTTCAGGTTCTTCCGCGAAGGAAGCGCCACCTCCCAGCAGCTTAAGGTTAATGTTGGTCTGGGCGCATCCGAAAGCTGGAACGACGGCGGTCTTGTTGATCCGACAACCGGCGATTGGGTTCACGTGGCATTCGTCATTTCAGGAACGAAAAGCAGTATTTACATCAATGGTGAATTGGCTCGCGAGGCTACCTATACCGGAGGCATCGACTGGACTGGCTGCGACTTGTTGCAAATCATGTCAGGAGCTCCCCGATTTACCGAATGGAACCATTTCTCTGACCAAAGTTTGATGGACGAGTTGCGCATTTTCAATCGTGCTCTTTCGCAGGACGAAATCAAAACCATCATGGACAACGAAAAATAATCCGAAAAGGAATAAATACACATATACCGGAGGATTTAAGACTAGTTTAGTTTGATTAAGGTTAAAAGAAAGGCTGCCCCGGTGAAAATCGGGCAGCCTTTTCTAATCTATGTGAGGAAAATCCTGCCGCTTTTTTTGAAATCTTTCCGGATTTCGGCATTTTGCACTACCAACGTAATCCGGGCTAAAACACAATCTGATGAGAAGAACACTCCAGCTTTTGATAATCGGAATGGTTATCGTGACAGGATTTTTGTCGTGTTCCGGAAAGAAGGCCAAACCGACAAGCAGTGTCTCAGCCGTTACCGAACTTTCTGATGACTCGTTGCTGACATTGATTCAGCACAGAACTTTTGAGTATTTCTGGGATGGCGCTGAGCCTGCTTCGGGAATGGCACGCGAACGGTTTCATGTCGACAATGTCTATCCTGAAAACGACAAAAACGTGGTAACAACCGGCGGTTCCGGATTTGGAATAATGGCCATTATTGTTGGCATGGATCGTGGCTTCATCACACGTGAAGCCGGAGTTCAGCGATTAACCCAAATTGCTTCTTTTCTTGAAAAGGCCGACCGTTTTCACGGAGCCTGGCCTCACTGGCTTTATGGCGAAACCGGAAAGGTGAAGCCGTTTGGAACAAAAGATAATGGTGGCGATATTGTTGAAACAGCATATCTGGTTCAGGGATTGATCTGCGCAAAAAACTACATGGACGCCTCTGTTCCGGCAGAAAAAGAACTGGCCGATAAATTGGATCAACTGTGGCGTGGTGTAGAATGGAGCTGGTATCAAAACGGGAAGCCCGCACTTTACTGGCACTGGTCGCCCGAATATCAATGGGAGATGAATTTTGCCATTCAGGGTTATAATGAATGCCTTATTGCTTACGTGCTTGGAGCAAGTTCTCCAACCTGGCCACTTTCTCCTGAAGCCTATCACCAGTGCTGGGCCCGAAATGGTGCCATCAATGGCGAAACAACCAAATATGGATACACGCTGAAACTGAAACACAACGGCGCCGAAGAATATGGTGGTCCGATTTTCTGGGCACATTATTCTTATCTTGGACTCGATCCGCGACATCTGAAAGATCAATATGCCAATTACTGGGACGAAAATCGCAACCAGGTGATGATCGATTATTCGTATTGCGTCGAAAACCCTAAAAAATTTAAAGGCTACGGGCCCGACTGCTGGGGTTTGACAGCCAGCTATTCCGTCAATGGTTACAGCGCGCACATGCCATCGAACGATTTGGGTGTGATCTCGCCAACGGCAGCACTTGCGTCTTTCCCATATTGCCCCGAACAAAGTATGCGGGCTGCAAAATATTTCTACGAAAATTTGGGCGATAAACTGCTGGGCCCTTATGGTTTTTACGATGCTTTCAGCGAAACTGAAAACTGGTTTCCGCAGCATTACCTGGCAATCGATCAGGGCCCTATTGTTATTATGATCGAAAACTATCGCAGTGGCTTACTCTGGAAATTATTCATGCAGGAGGAAAGCGTTCAGAATGGGTTGAAAAAACTAAGTTTTACTTTTTCTCCTGAATAAAATATCAGGAGTCAGGAAGAAGCATTCATAAAAACAAGAAAGAAACGATCGATGAGAAAAAAGTTAGGATGGATGGTAATGGTTTTTGTAATCTGGAACAGTGCTTTGGCGCAGGTTCCGGATCCGACTGTTACCCGGCTTTTCAGAAATAGTTACAAAGTGATCGATGCCATGCGTCTTCCCGGGGGCATTTACCTCGATGCGCTGGCTCTTGGTGCTGACGACAAACCTGCTGCGCTGGCAGCCAATGGCGTGGGGCTGGTTTCGCTTTGTATTGCCGACGCCATGTATAAAAAAACGGGTGATGCCGATGCCTGGGATGCCAATGCCGAAACCAAGGCGCTGCAAACCATCAACGAATGGATCAGACTGAAAAACACACCCGGGGCAGTGAATAAAAATGGTCTTTTTTACCGGTACTTTAATCCTGAAGATGGTTCATGGGTCTGGGTGACCGAGCACAGCACCATCGACAACGCCATCCTGGCTGCAGGTTTTCTTTTCTGCCGGAATTATTTTAACTGGAATGCCGAAATCGTTTCAAAAACAAAGACTTTGCTGAATTCGATGGATTTTACAGCCGCAATCCCAACCACCTCGGGAAACCAGATGTACATGATCCTCGACGACAATGGTTATGGCTCGGCTCCAACCACGCCGTTTAACGAGTATTTGGTGCTGGCATGGTTTGCCAAAAATACCAATTCGATTTATGCCGGATACAATCGCGCGCAAACATACTGGAACAATTATTTCAGCGATGCCACCAAGCTGCCTCAGTACAGTTATCCATCGGGAAATGCAACGCTGAGCGGGGGCACGGGTTATGCACAACCCTCGTTCCATGTGCAATTTTCGTTTTACTACTGCCACTATTTCGACAACGATCCGGCTTACGCGAGCTTTTTTGCCAACCAGGCCACTGCCGACCGGAGTTGGTGGAAAAGTGCGACAAGCCAGCAAACTGCCTGGGGATGCGGTGCCGGGGAAATTCCCGGGGGTGGCTATTCGGCAGATGCCGTGAATAACAATCCCAATAAAATTGTGTCACCTCATATCATGGCAGGTTTCAGCCCGGTTTATCCTGATGTGCGTACCGATTTGGCGGAACTTTATGCCAACGGAACGGGTGCCGCCGTTTACAAAATTCCGGATACCGACATTGATTTTCTCTGGAGATACAAGTTCTCGAACACCGGACAACGGGCTTCCTATGTGCAGGCAGTAGATTTCTCGACCATGTTGTATGGTTTGGCTGCTTTGCCCGAATATCTTGGTCCCGAATTTTTTAAAACTTATAATGATTTTAATTTTGACCCCTCAACATCTGTTACTGAATTGAAAAATCGGGATATTTTGGATATTTATCCGAACCCAACGTCAGGTCAAGCCAGTTTTCGGTTTAGCCTGACGAGCGCTGCACATGTTTCAATCGGTATTTTCACTACATCAGGAAAACTGGTGAAACAAGTTGTTGATGAAGAACTATCGATGGGCGGGCATAGTGCTTTGCTGAATACGGGAGACGGACTGCCCGCAGGTGTTTATTTTTGCCGGATGCTGATTGATAACCAGATAAGTGTGACAAAAAAAATGATAATAACCAATTAGAATAAGTTTAAACCATGAGACCACTAACAAACCTATTGATCATGATTGTTTTGGCGATTTCAGTTTTTACGTCCTGCCAGCCAGCGCAAACAGCCGGAGGAGATGGAAAAATGAACGCTTTTGTTGATGACCTGATGAGCAAGATGACACTCGACGAAAAACTGGGTCAGCTCAATTTACCGGCTTCCGGAGACATTATTACAGGTGCCGGCAGCAACAACAACATCGTTGACAAAATAAAAGCCGGGCAGGTTGGCGGGCTTTTCAATATTAAATCGGCTGAAAAAATCCGGGCGGTACAGGAGATTGCCGTTGAACAGAGCCGCCTCAAAATTCCGCTGCTTTTCGGGATGGACGTCATCCACGGGTACCAAACGGTATTCCCGATTCCGCTCGGTTTGTCGTGTAGCTGGGATATGGCGCTGATCGAAAAAAGTGCACGCATCGCCGCGCAGGAAGCCAGCGCCGACGGAATTTGCTGGACATTCTCCCCGATGGTCGATATTGCGCGCGACCCGCGCTGGGGCCGTGCATCCGAAGGTTCGGGCGAAGATGCTTATCTCGGTTCCGAAATTGCCAAAGCCATGGTAAAAGGTTACCAGGGCGACGACCTCACGAAAAACAACACCATCCTGGCTTGTGTGAAACATTTTGCATTGTATGGCGCTGCCGAAGCCGGTCGCGATTACAACACTACCGATATGAGCCGCATCCGGATGTACAACGAATATCTGCCGCCTTACCGCGCTGCAGTTGATGCAGGCGCTGCCTCGGTGATGGCTTCGTTCAACGAGATTGATGGAATTCCGGCTACCGGAAACCGCTGGTTGCTGACCGACCTCCTCCGGAAAGAATGGGGCTTTGGCGGGTTTGTAGTGACCGACTATACCGGGATCATGGAAATGATCGACCACGGAATGGGCGATCTGCAACAGGTTTCGGCACTGGCACTGAAAGCTGGCGTGGATATGGACATGGTGGCCGATGGTTTTTTGACGACATTGAAAAAATCGCTCGACGAGGGATCCGTGACCCAGGCCGAGGTGGATCAGGCTTGCCGCCGGGTGCTCGAAGCAAAATACAAACTTGGACTGTTCGACGATCCGTACAAATACTGCGATGTAAAC
>JAEWME010000264.1 GCA_023393265.1 Bacteroidota bacterium
CGGTAGGACTTGGGGCAAAACGCACCCGCACTTTTCTTTCCATGATTTTATGCTGATTAAAAATTCGGCTCAAAGATAATATTTCTGAATGTCATCGTCTTCTTTTGCAGGTTTATCAATTGAAAATTGCAGTAAAACGCCACAGCAATCGCGTGTTAACTGATATTAACATGATTTTTTTCATGCTTGAAATAAAATGATTTGTAAATAATCATATATGCCTATCTTTGCCTTTCATTTTTTTCCAACATAAACATTTAAAATTGATAATGAAACGATTACTAGCAATTATCGCGTTTATTCAGGTAATTACGCCTGCACTGGTCAGAGCCGACGAGGGAATGTGGCTTCCGGCCCTGGTTGAGAAACTAAACATCAACCAAATGAAGAAAGAAGGATGCCAATTGAGTGCGGAAGACATATACAGTATCAATCACTCCAGCTTGAAAGATGCAGTAGTTGCCCTCGATCACGGTTCATGTACCGCTGAAGTTATTTCAGAAGAAGGACTGCTTTTAACAAACCATCACTGCGGATTCGAAGACATCCAGCAACACAGCACCGTAGAACATGATTACCTGAGAGATGGATTTTGGGCAAAATCGAAAGAAGAAGAATTGCCGAATCCGGGAAAAACCGTTTCATTCCTGATTGCTTTCGAAGATGTTACCGACAAGATTATTCCAGAACTGAATGACGAGATGAATAGCGAAGAACGTGCAAAAAAAGTTCGTGAGATTGCGCAGAAAATCGAAAAAGACGCTGTTGGCGACAATCCATACGAAGCTCGCGTTCAAAGCATGTTTGCCGACAACAAATATTACCTTTTCGTTTACGAAACCTTCCGCGACATTCGGCTTGTTGGCGCTCCGCCACAGTCGATGGGAAAATTCGGCGGCGATACCGACAACTGGATGTGGCCCCGTCACACCGACGATTTCAGCATGTTCCGCATCTATTGCGACAAAGATGGCAAGCCGGCTCCATATTCAAAAGACAATGTTCCTTACAAACCCAAACACCACTTGCCAATTTCGCTGAAAGGATATCAACCCGGAGACTACACGATGGTTATGGGTTATCCGGGCAGCACCAACCGCTACAAAACTTCGTTTGGTGTTGAATATACCATGAATGTTACAAACCCGATCCGCATCAAAGTACGTGAAGAAAAGCTGCGCATCATGAAAGATTTCATGAGAACTTCGCAGCAGGCACGCATCATGTATTCATCGAAATACGCACGCAGTTCGAACTACTACAAATACAGCATCGGACAGAACGAAGGACTGGAAAACCTGGATGTGATTGCAAAGAAGAAAGAACTGGAAGACCAGTTTACCAAATGGGTAAATGCCGACGAAAGCCGAAAAGCTAAATATGGCGAAGCGCTGACGCTGATTGCAAGTGCCTATCAGAATACAAAAGACGAAGTTGCGCTGGAGTACATCGCTGAAGCAATGCTTCGCGGAGCCGAAATCTTCCAGTTTGCATACCGCACCCGCCAACTGCACGATGCACTTGTTGACAACAGCGATAAGGAACGCATCAGCCTTGCAAGCGACCGGGTGAAAGATGGTCTCGATGAATTCTTTAAAGATTATGATTCGGCCACCGATCAGAAAATTGCCGGCGCCCTGTTCAAAATCTACAAGGAAAATGTTGATCCAATGTACTATCCGGCATTTATAAACCTGGTAGAAACCAAATACAAAGGCGACTTCGACAAATACACCAAAGAATTGTACGCCAGATCAATCTTCGGAAGCAAAGAAAAACTCCTGAAATTCTTTGAATCGCCAAAGGCAAAAACACTGGAGAAAGACCCTATTTATCAGGCTTCTCTTGAAATGTTTAAAACCATGAACGACATTGGCACCGAAGTACGAAAAACCAACGATGCGCTGGCTAAAGGAAACCGTTTGTTTGTTGGCGGCCTGATGGAAATGGAAAAAGACAAAGTATTTTATCCGGATGCAAACTCAACCATGAGGCTCACCTACGGCACCGTGGGAGGTTACATTCCTCGTGATGGCGTTGAATACAACTATTTCACCACCATGAAAGGCTACATCGAAAAAGAAATACCCGGCGACGAAGAATTCGATGTTCCGGCAAAACTGAAAGAACTTTATTATACAGGCGACTTTGGCCGCTATGCCGATAAAGACGGAACGCTGCACACCTGCTTTATTTCAAACAACGACATCACTGGAGGCAACTCCGGAAGCCCTGTTATAAACGGCAAAGGCGAACTGATCGGAATTGCTTTCGACGGAAACTGGGAAGCAATGAGCGGCGACATCGCTTTCGAAAACCAGATTCAGAAATGTATCAACGTTGACATCCGTTTTGTGCTTTGGACCATCGACAAAATGGCTGGGGCTAAAAACCTGATCGACGAAATGACGATCGTGGAATAAAAAATTCACTTTTTGATTATATGCTGAAAGACCTGTATGTTTGCAGGTCTTTCTTTTTTTACAAAAGCGAAACAAAGTAAATTCAGCAATCAGCCAAAACACCTGCTTTGAACATTATTATTTATACAGATGGCGCAGCACGCGGAAACCCCGGCCCCGGAGGCTACGGGGTGGTAATGCTAGCCGGACAATACCGGAAAGAAATTTCCGAAGGATTTGAACTGACAACAAACAACCGGATGGAACTTCTAGCCGTGATTGTCGGACTCGAAGCGCTCAAAATTGAAAATTCGGTAATCACCATTTACTCCGACTCAAAATATGTGGTTGATGCCGTAGAGAAAGGCTGGGTTTGGAACTGGCTGAAAACACGTTTCAAAGGAAAGAAAAACGAAGATCTGTGGATGCGGTTTTTGAAAGTCTACCCCAAACACCAGGTAAAATTTGTTTGGGTGAAAGGACATGCCAACATCCCGGAAAACGAGCGGTGTGACCAACTGGCAGTGGAAGCATCGATGCAACCAAGGCTCAAAAAAGATGTGGGCTACCTTGCCAGCCTGTAATCCATCAGAACCAATCAGCAACCAAATATCTATATTTGCCGATCAATAAAAACGACTCAATCGCATGAACCTGTTCTACAACCTGTCGATTACCATTTTTTCTTTGCTTATCAGGCTTGCCGCCCCTTTTAACATCAAAGCCCGGCAAATCAGGGAAGGGCGAAAACAGTCGTTTGACAAGCTGGAGAAAATTAAGCACGACAAGCCACTAATCTGGGTTCATTGTGCGTCGTTGGGCGAATTCGAACAAGGCCGCCCTGTGATAGAAGCCATCAGGAAACAACATCCGGAGTATCGCATTTTGCTGACATTCTTTTCACCTTCTGGTTATGAAATCAGGAAAAATTACGATCAGGCCGATTACATCTGCTACCTGCCAGCCGACACTCCTGAGAATGCCCGGAAGCTTATTTCGCTGGCAAAACCCCAGATGGCCTTCTTTGTGAAGTACGAATTCTGGCATCATTATATTGGAGAGCTCAAAAAACAAAATATACCGCTGTACCTTTTTTCGGCAATCTTCCGCGAAAACCAGTTATTCTTTAAAAACTCACCCTGGGGTAAGTGGTACAGAAAAATGCTGTTGGGGTTCAGGCACTTTTTTGTTCAGGACCAGCACTCGGTTGACCTGTTAAAAACTATCGGTATCACAAACGTGACTGTAGCCGGCGACACGCGCTTCGACCGTGTAGCGGAAATTGCTGGCAACGGGAAGAACATACCGCTGGCGGAGGCATTCAAAGGCTCCGGAACACTGGTGGTGATTGGCAGCTCGTGGAAACCGGATGAAGAACTTTTGGCAGAATATATACATGCCAATCCGGAGATAAAATTTATCATTGCCCCACACGAGACAAAGAAGGCCAACATCGAAAGGTTAATAAACCTGTTGAAAACCTCAGTTATATGTTACACTGAAGCTACCGAAGCCACAGTTATGAACAAACAAGTTTTGGTTGTTGATACCATCGGAATCTTGTCCTCGCTCTATAAATATGCCGACCTCGCTTACATTGGCGGAGGGTTTGGCGTTGGAATACACAACACACTTGAAGCCGCCATTTTTGGTATGCCGGTTATTTTTGGACCCAACTACCTGAAATTTTTCGAAGCAGTCAGCATGGTAAAACTTGGCATTGCCTTTCCTGTTTCCAACTTTGGCGAACTAAAAAACACGCTCGACAGCCTGCTCACAAATCAGGAACGAAGAACCCGGATTTCCGAAAATTGTACAACATTTACCCAACAAAACCTAGGCGCAACATCTGTAATTTTAAACAAAGTTTTTAACAGCTAGCGCTGTTGAACAATTCAAATTCACCACTAAAGTATCCTTTTGTACAACAGGCTTTATTTCAGTCTTTTTCCTGAACAGGAAAAGTTCGAATACAGAAATCCGATTAATATTTTTGTAAACTTTTTGCAATACATAAAAAGTTAATTAATTGAAAATGATATAACTAACAAAATAAAGTTGATAACTTTTCTTAATTTCAAAAAAAAACATCATCCATTTTTTAAACTTACGCCCTATATTGCATACAGCAAAATCAACACAAAACGTGGGGCAAACAACTCCACGTTTACAATCTGTTAACAAATAACTAAGACAAAAAAATTTGGTATGACTATCAGGAACGTGACATTAGAGTCCCAAACGGGGAAGATTACTTATTCCCAGGAGGAGGCGTTTCAGGCGTCGCTGAAATATTTTAAGGGAGATGACCTTGCTGCCAGGGTCTGGGTAAATAAATATGCGTTGAAAGATTCGTTCGGAAACCTGTATGAGCAGACACCGGATGATATGCACAGGCGACTTGCATCTGAAATCGCCCGAATCGAGCGGAAGTACGAAAATCCCATGACAGAAGATGAGATTTTCGAACTGCTGAAAGATTTCAAGTATATCGTTCCGCAAGGTGGCCCTATGACAGGAATTGGCAACGACTACCAGATCGCTTCGTTATCGAACTGTTTTGTAATCGGAAATGAAGGTCATTCCGACTCATACGGCGGCATTATGAAGATCGACCAGGAACAGGTGCAGTTGATGAAACGTCGCGGCGGTGTTGGCCACGACCTCTCTCATATTCGCCCGAAAGGATCACCGGTTTTGAACTCAGCTTTAACCTCAACCGGCATTGTTCCTTTCATGGAGCGCTACTCAAATTCAACCAGGGAAGTGGCACAGGACGGACGTCGCGGCGCACTGATGTTGTCGGTTTCCATCAAGCACCCGGATGCTGAAGAATTTATCAACGCAAAGCTGGAACAAGGGAAAGTGACCGGAGCCAATGTTTCTGTAAAAATTCATGACGACTTTATGCTGTCGGTTGAAACTGGCGAAATATACAAAGCTCAGTACCCAATTGATGCCAAAGATCCTAAATACACCAGGGACGTAGATGCAGCAGCTCTCTGGAAGAAAATCGTTCACAACGCGTGGAAATCAGCAGAACCAGGTATTCTTTTCTGGGACACTATTATTAAAGAATCAGTTCCTGACTGCTACGCTGATCTGGGTTATAAAACCGTTTCAACAAACCCGTGCGGCGAAATTCCCCTTTGCCCATACGACAGTTGCCGGCTGATCGCTGTGAACCTCTTCTCTTATGTAGAGAACCCGTTCACCAAACAGGCTCGCTTCAACTTCGATTTATTCAAAGAACACATTGCCTATGCCCAGCGGATGATGGACGATATTATCGACCTCGAACTCGAAAAAATTGACGGTATCATCGGAAAAATTGATTCGGACCCGGAAGATCCTGAAATTAAGAGCATCGAACGCAACATGTGGCTCAAGATACAAACAAAAGCCAAGGAAGGCCGTCGTACCGGTGTTGGTATCACTGCAGAAGGCGATATGCTGGCTGCACTTGGACTGCGCTACGGAAGCGACGATGCAACCGATTTTAGCGAAGAAATTCACAAGACAGTTGCTTTGGAGGCATATCGTTCATCAGTAAATATGGCGAAAGAACGCGGTGCATTTAAAATTTTCAGCGCCGATCGCGAAAAAAACAACCCGATGATCAAACGCCTGAGAGCAGAAGACGAAGGATTATATCAGGATATGGTAAAATACGGACGCCGCAACATTGCGCTCCTGACCATAGCCCCAACCGGAACTACCAGTTTGATGACCCAAACAACTTCGGGTATTGAACCTGTGTTTATGCCTGTATACAAACGTCGTCGCAAAGTAAACCCGAACGACAAGAACGTACGTGTCGATTTCGTCGACGAAGTAGGCGATTCATGGGAAGAATATGTGGTTATTCATCACAAGTTCAGCGACTGGATGAACGCTAACGGATTAGTGCTAAGTGACAATGCATCACAGGAAGAACTGGACGAAATGGTAGCCAAATCACCTTATTTCAAAGCTACATCGAACGATGTTGACTGGATGAACAAAGTAAGGATGCAGGGCCGTATCCAAAAATGGGTTGACCACTCCATTAGCGTCACCATTAACCTGCCAGCCGAAGCCGACGAAGAACTGGTTGGAAAACTTTACTTCGAAGCATGGAAAAGCGGATGTAAAGGCGTTACCGTTTACCGCGACGGTTCACGTTCTGGCGTACTGATTTCGAACAAGAAAGAAGACGAAGAAAAGGATAAAGAGGAAAAGAAACCAAACAGTCCTTTCCCGACTAAACGGCCAACCATTCTTGAAGCCGATGTGGTTCGTTTCCAGAATGCAAAAGACAAATGGGTTGCTTTCATCGGAACCATTGATGGCCGTCCGTATGAAATCTTCACCGGTCTTTCTGATGATGAAGACGGGATTTTGCTCCCGAGAACCATCACTACCGGTAAAATCATTAAAAATATTGAGCCGGTTGGTACAAAACGATACGACTTCCAGTACATCAATAAGCGTGGTTACAAAACAACTATTGAGGGTCTGTCATATAAATTCAACCCTGTATTCTGGAATTACGCCAAGCTGATTTCAGGAGTATTACGCCACGGAATGCCTATTCACAAGGTAGTTGACACCGTGACCAGCCTTCAGTTCGATAACGACACCATCAAC
>JAEWME010000287.1 GCA_023393265.1 Bacteroidota bacterium
TGCCTTTGGGCGGAAAAGCAGCCTACCAATTGCTCGAATTCTATAAAAATGTGGCCGACAAAATCAGGATACTCTTTATGAAACCAGCAGCGAGGAAAGAAATCAGGCAACTTCATGCTGAAAGGGAAAACCTGACTGCACAATTTTTCGCTGCATTACAGGAAGAAGCCACGAAATAATGTTATATGACAGAATAGCGATTGCTTAGTTTTATTATTTTTGTGCGACCAAAATGCGGGAGTAGCTCAGTGGTAGAGCATCAGCTTCCCAAGCTGAGGGTCGCGGGTTCGACCCCCGTTTCCCGCTCATAAAATCAGTTATTTACAAAACATTGTAATTAGCTGATTTTTTATTTTTATGAGGTTTTTAGATGTGAATATAAACCAAGATGTAAACCAGTTTACACACATGAATGCCTCAATTTCAGTCGTTTATTACAAATCAAAGACACTTTCCAACGGTAAAACCCTTTAATGCTCCCAAGTTTCAAGAATGGTAAAAGAAAATACCAAAAGTTTGGGTATCTCTATTGACCCTTAATTTGGGGATTTTTCAAATAACAAGTCAAAACCTAATTATCAGAAGGGCCACACATCCAAAATTATTCAGAATAAGAGGGCACAGTCTGATTATCAACCTGGAAACCAAATCGGTATCGTCGAGAATCCGCTTATGGCTTTTGTATCCTTTGCAGGAATGAGCGACTTCTACATTTCTGTAAAAGCAGAAATCAGCTATCCGGAACCTCTTACTTGCATTAAAAAAGCATACTAGCCATTAAAAGAAAAAACCTCGTTTCTGTCTGATTCCAACCTTGTTATTCTTGTAGAATGGAAACTAATTCATTACTTTTAGAAACAACTCTAAGGGTCATATTTCTCACAAAAATACTTATTAATCCTTTGTCACACAATACATTCATAGATTCGCACAGATATTTCCATATTTATTGTGCTAATTATTTTGTGTCTGCCTCTTTGGCCTGTATTAAGTCGAAGGAGTCTAAATTATTATTTTCAAATTTGTGAACAACTTGGGCTAGGACGTAAAAAAGATTTTGCAAAGTAAAACTTACTTAAATTATGCTAGAAATATTTAAAAATCAAAAATCATTAAATATTCAACGGTTGCCAGAAGATCTTGATTACTCTAACGGCAGTAGATTTCTTAAAACCGGTAGCATTTTTTTTGCTGAATATCAGCAACGTGAACCAGGAATTCCGCGTTTCATGTATATTACTCAACATGCCATTATTTTTGTCACCGAAGGGAAAAAAGTCTTTTATCTGACCGAAGGTCCAATGGAAGTTGTTGCCGGGAATATGATTATTTTACCAAAAGGATGTTACATGATGTGCGAAGGCTTATCGTTAGAGGAGAAATATTCGAGTATCAGTTTATTTCTGGACGATTCTCTGTTAAAGGATTTTTGGTTGCGTTATAAAGAATTAATACAGGATAGTCGCCGGAAGAACATTTCGTCAGATACAATAATAACCCTTGAGACCAAAGGATTTATTAACCACTTTAAAGACAATTTTCTTGAATATTTTGAATATAAAGGACCTTTCGTTGAAACGCTGGTTCGTCATAAATTGGAGGAACTATTATTGCTTTTATTGCATTCAGATATTAAAGAAAATATTTACTGTTTCTTTCAGGAAATATATGACAACTATAATCATAGTTTGGAGGATATCGTCTTGGAAAATCTCTATAAGAAAGTCACGGTTGAAGAGCTGGCACGATTATCGAACCGGAGTTTATCAGCCTTTAAAAAAGATTTCAAAAAAGTATACCATGAAACTCCACATAAGTATATTTCATCAGTCAGACTTGAAAATGCAAGATTCCAACTTTTAAACAGTAGCCTTACAATATCAGAGATTGCAAACAATTGCGGATTCGAAAATCCGTCTCATTTTATTCGGCTCTTTAAGGCAAATTATAAGGTAACACCCAGTACATTCCGAAACCAAAATGGACATTTTAAAAGCTTTTCCGGTTATTAGTTTTTTTAATTATGCACTTTCTTTGCTTTCATAATTTAACAAAGCACTGAATGAAACGACTGGTTTTTCTGATTCTTTTTTTTGTTTTTAGCCTTTATGGCTTCTCACAAAAAGAAAACAAACTTAAATTATACACTTACACATTTGGTTTAGAAAAACTAAATAACAGCGAACAGGTTTTACTCGCTGATAGTTTGAATTTTGAAGGCTTTTTATTACGGGGATTCTGGGAAAATTATTCAACCTATGTTGAATCATTTTATAACGTACAGTCTCTTAAGAACAAGAATTTCAGGATACTTGGTGTCTTTTTCCCCATTCAACTTGAAAAAACAGATTCATTATTACTTGAGGTATTACCGGTTTTGGCTAAGTACAAAATCTCTCTGTGGCCTATTTTTTGGCCAATAGAGGGTGAATCAAAAAACACAGATAAATTAATAATAGAAAAGCTATCTGATTTGTGTGACTTAGCTAAGGAAAACGGGCTGGATGTTGTGATTTATCCGCATGTCGGAACACTTATGCCAACCGCAAGAAAATCAATTCCTTATATTCAAAAAGTAAACAAAGATAATTTGTTCACGTCATTTCATCTCTGTCATGAAATTGCGGGGGGGAATAAAGATGAATTATATAAAGATTTTTCTGAAATGCTTCCCTATATTAAGGGGGTAACAATAAGCGGTTCTGATACAACTTATTGCCAGGATTGCCCATTTTGGCCACAATACATAAAACCGTTGGATAAAGGAACATTTGATGTTCAGAAATTCATCCGTTTTATGACCAGGTCAGCCTATGCGGGTCCGGTTATTCTTCATACCTACGAAATAGCCGAAGTCCCCAAAGATCATCTTTCGCGATCGATGAAAATCTGGACTGCAATCTGTGATGAAAAGTAGCTAGTTTTTATCAACTAAATTCAAAGTGCTTATTTCCTGAATATTAAACCGGGTATTTTTATCCGACAAACATACTCTTGTTGAATATTTTTATTACTAACATAATTAACTAACTTAAATCAATTGCTATGAAAGTTGTTTTTACTTTATTTTTTAGTCTCATACTAAGTTCAATGGTAATGGGACAGTCACTAACCGCTGTTATTAAAAAGGCTGATGTTGCTCCTGTAATTGACGGAGTTGTTGATGAAGTATGGTCAAAAGCCCCTGAAATTAAAATTGAGAAGGTACTTAAGTCTGATACACCAGATATTGGAGAAAGTACCTGGCAGGCATTATGGGATTTTGACGGCTTATATATTTTATTAAAAATAGATGACGACGCATTTTATCCGGGCTATATCGCTGGTTCATCAGAAGATTGGAATTATGATCTTCCCGGATTTAGTATTGATGTAAATCCAGTATTAGAAGATGGAGTAGGATCCGGAGCTGGCTCATCAACAGGACATTATGGATTTGGTCCGATATTTAGTAAATCAACCGACAATACCTTGGTTACCGAACCCTCTGGATTTAAGTATTTTCACAAGGTAATGGCACCAAGTTATATTGCTGAATATTTTGTTCCATTTTCAATGCTAAAAGATCGCTATGGGAACGAAATGGATATTGCTGGGGAAATTGGATTTGATGTAAACATTATTGACAGAGACCCTGGGGATCCAAAACGAGGAATAGCTGTATGGTCTAATAGCGGAGAAAAAGATGAAAATTACAATAATATGGATGATGCCGGTCATATAACTTTGGAGGGGGCAGATGATGATCTTATTTACATAACAAGTGTGACTTTGGATGAAGGTAGCATCAACATAAACGGAGGGTCACTTAAAATAGGGGTAAACATTCTCCCTGAGAATGCCTCAATTAAAAAACTTGACTGGACAGTTGAACCTTCCACCTATGCTAAAATATCATCAGATGGAATACTTACCGCGCTGAAAAACGGTATCGTTAAAGTTAAAGCTGCAACTACAGATGGAACTTGGCTGGAAGCGACGACAACAGTAATTATTACAGGGCAAGAAGTAAATATGGGCAAGCTAAATGTCTTAAAAAATGGCAATTTTGATGACGGTCTCAGTAATTGGAGTTTTTTCAATGGAACAGGAGGAGTCGATCCTGATGCTTCTAATGGTACAATAGTCTGTGATCCTGGTAGCGACGGAGCTGCTCAACCTGCATATATGTACCAGTTTTCCCAAAAGAACTTCTCCTTCATTTCTGGAATTGAATATATTTTCGGATTTCAGGCTTGGGCTGATAAACCGAGATCCTTGAGAGCTGTAATCGAAACTTCAAGTAACGGGATACCATGGATTGGTAAAAGTATAGAATCATCGGAAGGAGCTGTCTGGAATTCGGAACTAACAACCGAACCTGTGAACTATATCTATCACATCAATTTTAATGACATAAATGATACACCCAAGCTCGCTTTCTATCTTGCCGGGTCAAATATTGCGGTTAATCTAGATAGCATTTTTCTGGTCACCGCAGAAGATTATGATTTAATAATTTCAACTGGTACCAAATCACTTGCTACAAACAAAGCTATAAAGGTCTATCCAAATCCAATTGACAATCAAAATACACTTAACATTGAAACAGCTCAATCAGGTATAGTTTCAATTTATAACTCAACCGGACAAAAACAGATGGAAAAAATGTCAACTGGTAATTTATTGCAATTTGATATTTCTGGTTTAAAAAGCGGTTTATATTTTGTGAAGTTGGGTAATGGAACCGGGGAAAAGTTTATAGTCCATTAGTTATAAACCCAATAGTTTAGTCCTTTCTGCAGGTCGCTGGAATGTTTTAGCGATCTGTAGAAAGTGTATCATTTTTAATTTGGATAAATCGACAATCTTGCCAATCTATCTTAACAACAACTCAATAATTTAATGCCAAAAATATTCTGTTTCACATATGTCTTTTTACTGACATTCATTTTCTCCCCAAGTGCCTTTTCTCAAAAGTTTTTCCACGCGATTAAGCCACCGCTTGGTTGGAACAGTTTTGATTCATATGGTATTTATCTGAATGAAAAAAATGCGACGGCCAACATGGAGGTAATGGCCGGAAGATACTTACCCTTTGGTTATGAATACTTTGTAATTGATGCAGGCTGGTATTTTGAAAACGAAGTATTGCAAGGCAGCAATTATCCGGTAAAGGAATCGAGTCCTGCGCTTGATCAATATGGTGTTTATGAACCGAGTAAAACCTATTTCCCGGGCGGGATAAAGCCCCTGGCCGATAAAGCACATCAAATGGGTCTGAAGTTTGGGTTACATTTAATGCGGGGCATTCCGAAGAAAGCGGTAAAATTGAATCTTCCTGTAAAAGGCACAAACTGGCGGGCCTCACAAATTGCTGATACACTGAATGTCTGTTCCTGGAGTTCGTTGACTTATGGAGTTGACATGACAAAACCCGGATCGCAGGAATGGTATAACAGTATTTTCGAAAAATTTGCAGACTGGGGAATCGATTTTGTAAAGGTGGATGACATGACTCCTTACCCGGATGAAATACTGGCTCTCGAAAAAGCAGTTCAGCATTGCGGACGACCAATAATTATTAGTCTTTCTCCCGGAGATGTAACCGATCAACTTCATGTTCCATTTTACAGAACAGTAAATTCGGTAAGAGTTACAGGTGATATCTGGGATCGGTCATCGGATATAAACAGATCTTTTATAGCATGGAAAAAATTCCAGGGATTAGCAACGGACGGCTTTTGGATTGATTTAGACATGATTCCATTCGGACAGTTAAATCTTGAAATTCCCAACCAGTATGAGGAAGAAAGAACCACCGAAAACCGGAATTTTAATCATTGGTGCCGTTTAACCAAAGATCAGATGAAAACATTCATCACCATGAGGGCTCTGGCTTGTTCTCCGTTATTTATCGGCGGTGATCTGCTCACAATGGATGAGTTTTCCTATTCCTTAATCACCAACAAACACATGCTGCAATGCAATCAAAATGGAGTTATGGCAACAAACATCTATGAAAATGATTCCATTGAAATCTGGCATGCCCGCGAAAAAAGTAATCCGGACAAGGGTTGGATTGGCATTTTTAACCGGTCAAAGCTGGACAAGGCAAAAAGCTTTACAAAAATTGATCTCGGATTGCGTCAATTTTTCAGATCAACCCAAACGATTGAATGCCCCGGGGATATTCAGATACATGATATCTGGAATCAAAAAGACATTCTCATGAATAATCAGTTAACAATATCGATTCCCTCAGAAGGAGTGGTATTTTTAGAATTCAGTACCGGCAAAAATCCTTCTGCAACTACAACCGGACAAAGACAATAATAG
>JAEWME010000294.1 GCA_023393265.1 Bacteroidota bacterium
GGGTAGGACAGCATCGGGAGGCCATCTGGATGCGGCCCGGTATTCCGACAGTCCAGGCTATTTTTTTGATATGAGTTTCTCAAAAAACTATCATGGCCGAAATGAGAAGATGACCTTTGTTCCGTTTGCATCAGCCGGATTTTATTCGTGGCAAACCAATGATGATATGAACCTTCAAAACGATGCTTATATGTATGGAGCCGGGGCCGATTTGCGCTGGACTCGCTGGACGGTTTCCAATTCGCTGTCGGGTTATTCAGGATATAAAAAAGAGCGTGACAAACCGATGGTTTATACCTGCGATTTGCAACGGGCGGTTGGTAAAAATATTTTCAGGATTCAGTATTTGTATGGTATCCGCGACTGGAAGTATCAGACCATCAAACTTTCGATGATCATCAAATTAAACAAATAGTTCAAGCTTTTGGGTATTACTGATTTTGCGGCGTTTCTGATTTATTTTCGCGATTAATTCCCAGGGTATTGCGAACTCCGCTGAAAACCGATTTCCACCAGTAGTTTAAATCCGATCGCTTTTGGTCGCGCACAAACCTGATTTCGTCGGGCAGCAATTCTTTTCCTCTCGGATTCTTCGAGCGCAACATCAGGCTGTTGGCCAGAAAACTTGTAAACTTTGCTTCGCGGGCGCTGCCATTTTTCATTTCCAGCACCGATATTTTCAGGTCGTCGTAGCCAAACCAGAGTTGACCTGATGAGCCGGTTTTGTCTCCCGAAAATTCGAAGTCAAAGCGGTTGACATGACCCGAACGAAGTGACACCAATGCCAGTGGTTCAATCACCGGATTCAGGATTGACATGTTGAATTCGCTCAGCCGCCCTTTTACAGTGAATTCGTTTTCAGGACTATTCATTCTGAAATTCATAGCTACATGCAACCGGCATGAGTCCATAATTTCGGCGCTACCTTTTAGTGCTATATCAGAAAGAAGACCCGACGACTTTCGCATATTACTGAAAGGCGAAACCTGAACATGGATTTCCGAGAATCCGATCCGACCTTGTTCTTCCCCGTTTACGGGTTGTTCGCGGTAGGCTACTTTTGCTTTGTTTAGAACGAGAGAATCAACATAAACCGGTGTTTTAACCGACCTGATCAGATCCTGAAACATTTTTGGGCGCTGATCCTCATTAAACGGAGTGCGCTTGTCCCTGAAAATGTCGAAATCGGGCGAATACGCAACAATACTTTTCCCTACGATTTCTTTTCTGTCAAACCATCGCCGGATGTCGGGCTGCACGATACGCACCGAATCAATTTTTCCGGAGATATAATCAGACTGAAATCCCACTTTTTGCTGATACTCCGGAGCTGTATAAAGTGGTGAAATGCGGATATTTTTAACGGTGTACAGGTTGGTTGCCGACGAATATTCTGATTCACCAATCGAATACTGGTAAAGTTTACTTTGTTTTTTTATCTCCGGAATCCTGAACGAAAATCCAAGGGAGTGCATAAATCCGGGCGATGGACCTTTATCAATTCTCAGGTTGTTAAGGCTAAAATCAAATTTTTCCTGAAAGGTTTTCTTGCCATTTTTGAAAACAGTAACATCCGCATTTTTGACTTGAACCAGCTTCGACGTGAAAGCATCTGCAAAACTTTCGAAATGTGGATAGAGATTTATACCGAACGGGTTGAACCGGGCTGTGTCTTTCGCGTTATTGAAAAGCCTGAAAATCGGGCGGTCTATTGTGATCGATTCGAAAGCATACTGGAATTTTTTGTAGGCGTTGTCTATATTGAAACCATTCAGCGACAGTATGGGAATTCTCAACTCGAACTGGTCTTCTTTCTGACTTACGGTTTTGGCTTTCACAACCAATTCGCTGGCCGTTATTTTTTTATCTTTTGTCGAAAACGACAATTCGTCGATGCTGAACTGCTGATTTTTATCTCTTGGCATAAACCTGAATTGAATCAGTTTTCCGGTGTAATTTCCGGATAGAAACTCAGGTTTTCCGGCCAAAAGATTTTTTTGTGCCACGATGTTTTGCGCTTCCATTGAGATGTCGGATTGAACCATGAGATATGGTTTTGTCCCTAATTCGGAGAATATTTTGAGCGATCCGTTGTTTAGCGAGAACTGCCGCAGCGCGATCGATTCAATTTCTTTGGGCAATGGTAATGCTATTTCTTTGATATCTTTCGGATTGTCGCTTTTTCGTTTCTGGTATAATTTAATATCCGGAGCTTTAATTGTCAGGTTGTCTGCATCAATTTTATGGTCGAAATAAAACCGGGCAATGTCAACGCCTTTAATCCTGATTTCAGGAATTGCCAGTTGGATGTTCCAGTTGATCGAAGAAAAATCTTTGCTGTTTGTCTCCGGATAAAGTCTGGCATTCAGGGCGTAAACTTCTTTTCTTCGGGTCGAAAAGCCAATCTCCCCGGCTTTAAGCACATGAACATTATCCGATAAATAAATGAGGTGGTCGCGTACCGAAAAATCGACAAATTCGGAAAAAAGCAATTTCTTTTGATCGAGCTGTTCCTTGTTAATTTGTGTGTTTCCAAGCGTGAGGCTAAACCGGTTATTAAGGGAGATCGTTTTGTCTTTTTTACTATGGTTGATCAGCAGGATTGTTCCGTCCGGTATCCGCACCGTGCCAATGTGAATGTCTTCGAGGTAGCTCGATAAAAGTCCGTACAGATCTTCAAAATCAGCTTTGTTTTTCGATTGTTTGAGCAAAGCAAAGTTCTCGTAATAAATTCTGGGTGTCTCAATCGCGAGCGTGTCAACCGAGAGTTTTTTATTGAAGAAGGCGTTTCTGAAGTCAGCATTGCTGAGCGCAAGATGAGGAATCGTAAACTCGTATAGTTCAGAACGTTTGTATTTTCGGAGCATTTCTTCCATGTTGTCCTTCGATACCGGGAAGAGGTGCAGTTTATTTAACTCAGCCCTGTTTTTGCGGGTCGAAAGCGAGAAATTCTCAATCGTTAGTTTGTGTAATTGATCAACCAGTTGCATTTCGTAATTGTTGAAATTCAGGTCGATCTGATTGGCGAAGAACAAGCGATCGGTCTGGCCTGCACTCACTTCGTCGAGCGAAAAGCCAGTCAGAAAAAGCCTTACATTCGATTTTATGTTGCCTGTTTGGATTAAACCGGTTTTGTTGAGCAATTGCACTTTTCCCTCCTGAACGATGATTTGCTTCGCGTAAATTCCCTTTGCATAAAGGGATATGAGGTTGTAAATAAAGCTGCTGTTTTCTTTTACCGAATCGTCCTTGGCGTCTTCATTTTGTGTAAGGACAACCTCAGGATTGAATAAGTTGATTTTCTGAAAGATGAAACGCCTCAGGTGGTACGCTTTTTTGAAGTCGAACTGGTCCAGTCGGATGCTGTCGCAACTGGCATCAATGGTGTTTTTTTGATTCGCCAGCTTACCGGTCAACTGGTCTGGAAAAATCCGGATGTTTTTAACCAATACTTCCCGGTTTTGGGTCGAGAGGTGGAGATTATCCACTTTTATCCGGTGAATGTTGTCGCCGAGGATGAGTTCATAATCAGAGGCTGAAAGATTGATTTCGCCGGAATAGAAAACCCTGCTCGTGTCGCTTTGTGCAGCCATATCAAGCCTGAAATCGTTGAGTGCAATGTCAATTTGTTTGAGCTTTTGGCGGCTTATTGTGTCCGATTGCGAGTTGAAAAGCTCCAATCCAGCGTTTCGCAAAGCGAAGTTTTTGATATAAATCCCGGGAAATTCATCTTTAATCAGGTCATACAAATTAAATTCCACTTCATTTTTTGTCATCTTTTTTCGGTTGACTTCGCCTGGCCAGTACTTCACTTTTGCATCAGTCAGTCTGAGCGAGTCGATTGGGATCACCGCATTTCTGTAAAATTCCTTGATGTGCCCGCTGGTGATCCGTAGTTTTGGTACCGAGATAAAATACTTGTCATGCTCTGTGGGCATTTGGTACAATGGTGCCAGCTCGATATTTTGTGCTTCAATTACATTCTTTTTCAGAGAATAGGTAATCGTTTCGGCACGAATGACATGCACGCTGTCCGTCAGTTTGTTCTGATAGTGGTGCATTTTCAGGTACACGTCGTCGGCATTGAAAAGCCTGTCCTGATTGGGAAGCAGTACCGAATCGGTGTAAAAATTGAGTACGCCTATTGAAATGTCCTCTGCATTGGCCAGCTTGTGCGTATCGCCAAGTAGGTTGTAAAAATCGAAGCTGGCGTGGTTCAGTTCAATCTTATCAAATTTAATCGATTTAAATGTTTTTGTCACAAGAGGCTTTAGTTCCTGAAGCAACGCGTTCAGCGTATTCCTATTGTCGCTTTCCTGATCATTTTCCGTTCCGTGGATTTTTAGTCCTGGTTGATCGATAATCAGTTCGGCAACCTCCAGCTTTTTTTCAAAGATAAGCTTCGTCAGGTCAATGCCGCGCAGACCGACGGAAGGAGATGAGAATGAATAAAATTGCTGGCTGGCTGTTTTGTTGTCGATGGAATGAATGATGGAATCGCTGGGATGAAAAGCAACCTGGTTCACTTCAATACCCCGGCTGAAAAATTTGATATTAAGGCCCTCGAAAGATAACTCGTATTTTCCATGCGACTTTTTTGCCACAAACTCCGACAGGTTTTTGTTCAGGTAGCTTTGCGCCTCGGCGTACAGCCAAATAAATCCCGCCAATGCAATCAGCAAAATACCTGTAGCAAAGTACAACACAAATCGTAATATTTTTTTTCGAGTGCCGGTCATCAGTCGTTAGTATGTATTCAGTCTGGTCTGGCAGAACCGAATCTTCAATGCTTAAAGACCCTAATATTATGCAAAAAGTTGCTTTTTCTCTTGCCTAAATCAAGATATTCTTGGCTCCGCTCAATAAAAAACCGAAACCCGAAGTTTGATACTTCTGATTTCGGCTTCCATTTTAGACTTTTTCAATTAGAACAGCCTGAGTCTAAACTCCCATCTCTGCAAAAGTTTTTTCAATGATGTCAAGCGCTTCTTCCATCTGTTCCTCATTGATGATCAGCGGTGGCGTGAACCGGATGATGTGTTCGTGGGTTGGTTTTGCAAGCAACCCATTGTTCTTTAGTGCAATGCAAACATCCCATGCTGTAACGCCATTGGTCGATTTAATTACTACAGCATTCAGCAGTCCTTTTCCCCGGACCAGTTCTATTAGCTTCGAGTTGATGGATTTCAGTTTTTTTCTGAAGATTTTGCCCATTTTCTCAGCATTTTCTGCCAATTTTTCTTCCTGAAGAACTTCGAGGGCCGCAATGGCAACTTTTGCTGCAACCGGATTTCCACCGTAAGTAGAACCGTGTTCACCTGGTTTAATTGTCAGCATAATCTCGTTGTCGGCCAAAACGCATGAAACAGGCATGGTTCCTCCCGAAATTGCTTTGCCGAGAACAAGAATGTCCGGGCGCACGTCTTCGTGGTCACAGGCGAGCATTTTGCCGGTCCGGGCCAAACCTGTTTGAACCTCGTCGGCAACAAACAGTACATTGTGTTTTTTGCAAAGCTCGAAAGCTTTTTTCAGGTAACCATCTTCAGGAACGTAAACACCAGCTTCGGCCTGAATAGGTTCAACCAGGAACCCTGCCACGTTTGGATCTTCGAGCGCTTTCTCCAGCGCTTTGATGTCGTTATACGGTACGTTTATAAATCCCGGGGTATAAGGGCCGTAGTCATTATAGGCATCCGGATCTGACGACATAGAAATAATGGTGATGGTGCGTCCATGGAAGTTCCCGTTGCAGACAACAATTTTTGCTTCTCCTTTTGGCACTCCTTTTACCTTATATGCCCATTTGCGAATTAGTTTCAGGGCCGTTTCATCGGCTTCGGCACCCGAGTTCATCGGAAGCATTTTGTCGTATCCGAATAATTTAGTGGTATATTCTTCCCATTCGCCTAAAACATTATTGTAGAATGCACGGGAGGTGAGCGTGAGTTTTTTTGCCTGCTCAACCATTGCGTTGATGATTTTTGGATGGCAATGTCCTTGGTTCACTGCGGAATAAGCTGACAGGAAATCAAAATACCTTTTTCCTTCTACGTCCCAAACATATATGCCTTCTCCACGTTCCAAGACAACGGGAATCGGGTGATAGTTATGGGCTCCGAAGTTAGACTCACGATCCATGTATTCCTTTGAACTTAATGACTTCATAGCATGTTTGTTTAATTAATTTGGCTACAGATATAGGTAAATTTAGATCTAATTTATATGATTAAAATCTGTTTTTCTATAGTTGAAAAACAGGTAAAGATTTATTGAGCCATCAAATTATCAGGGGAGAATCGCAAGTGGCTGTATATTTGAACCCTTTCCGCAGAAAAAAGTATTATATTTGCGACAAACCCAAACTTTTGAGACGGATTTTATGAAATTGACAAATTTTCATCTCTTTATCGCCATGTTTTTCTTTCTGACATTGTCGGTTAGGAGTAATGGAGAAGATAAGGTTTTGTCACTATCAAATCCAAAGCTTGAAGAACTTACTGCCAGTGCTTCAAAAATGGTAAGAATCCCTACCAATCATGATACTGTTGTTGCAATGCTTAACACGGCAATCAGAATTGCTGAACAAGAAAACAATCAGCACGAAAAAATCAATATTCTCAACTTGCGTGGCCTGAATGAATATTATTCAGGAAATTATGAAGGAGCGGTGGATTATTATTATCGCGTACTGGAGATTGCTCAGCAAAATAGCGATTCAATATTTATAGCCAAAGGAAATCATAATTTGGGGATGGTTTATGATGAGTTGGAAGACTTTGGTGAAGCGATACAGTATTTCGAGAAGTCGATGGGAATTAGTGAATTGTTGAAGGATTCGGCTCAAATGGCCAAAACTTACCAGAATATTGCTATATGCTTTCAGAATAAAAAAGAAATTGAAGAAGCACGGCGCTTTATTGCAAAAGCTCACAAAATTGCTTTGTCTATGAAGGATACGGTTTTGACCATCGATTTGATCAATAACCTGGGAACTATTGATTACGACGAAGGAAAACTGGATGAAAGCCTTAATAATTACCTCAAAGCGCTGGATTTATATTGGAAACGAAATGATAAGCGCGGGATAGCCTACGCTTACAATAATATTGGTTTGGTTTGGCTCGATAAAAAGGAATATTCGAAATCGCTTGATTATTTCAAGAAATCGCTCGATATAGCGAATAGGCTGAAAATGTATGATTTAACCGCCGATATTTATAGTAATCTGACGATTTATTATAAAGAGCTCAAAAA
>JAEWME010000111.1 GCA_023393265.1 Bacteroidota bacterium
ATTGACGTACCGGTTTACACCGAAGACGGAAATAAAAACCCGGTGAAGATCGCGTTGGAAGCTATTCGCCATGCAAAATCAAATGGCAACGATGTGGTGATTATCGATACCGCCGGTCGTTTGGCCATTGATCAGCAGATGATGAACGAAATAGCTGCTGTTAAAGACGCCGTGAAACCAAACGAGATTTTGTTTGTGGTTGACTCGATGACTGGTCAGGATGCTGTAAACACGGCCAAAGAATTCAACGACAGGCTCGATTTCGATGGGGTGGTGCTTACTAAACTCGATGGTGATACCCGCGGTGGTGCCGCACTTTCAATCCGGTCAGTTGTCGATAAACCGATCAAATTTGTCGGAACAGGCGAAAAGCTCGATGCTTTGGATAATTTCCATCCCGAACGTATGGCCGACCGTATTTTGGGCATGGGTGACATTGTTTAGCTGGTTGAAAAAGCTCAGGAGCAATTTGACGAAGAAGAAGCCAGAAGACTTCAGCAAAAACTGGCTAAGAACCAGTTTAGCTTCAACGATTTCCTGAAACAGATTCAGCAGATCAAAAAAATGGGTAACCTGAAAGACCTTGCCGGAATGATTCCCGGGATGGGTAAAGCGCTGAAAGATGTTCAGATTGAAGATGACGCATTCAAACACATCGAAGCCATCATTTATTCTATGACTCCCGCTGAACGCGAAGACCCGGAACTTTTGAACGGATCACGCCGCAAAAGAATTGCTGATGGCTCAGGTACAAACATTCAGGAAGTAAACCGACTAATCAAACAATTCGCCGAAACCCGGAAAATGATGAAAATCGTTTCGCAGGGAAATATGAACCGCATGATGCGTCCGGGTGTAAAAAGATAATCTGAAAATTTACTGATTATGATATTAATCGACGGGAAAAAAACGGCAGAAGACATTAAAAAGGAGATTGCCGAAGAAGTAAAAAACATTGTTGCTTCAGGAAAAAGAGCTCCGCATCTGGCAGCCGTTTTAGTTGGACACGACGGTGGAAGTGAATCTTATGTAGCTCACAAAATAAAAGACTGTGGTGAAGTGGGTTTTCGCTCTTCGCTTTATCGGTTTGAAGACGATGTAACCGAAGCCGAATTGCTCGCTTTGGTTGATAAATTGAATAACGATCCGGAATTAGATGGTTTTATCGTGCAATTGCCCTTGCCCAGACATATTCCGGAGCAAAAGATTATTGAAGCCATCAATCCAAATAAAGATGTCGATGGTTTTCATCCTGAAAATGTTGGCCGAATGGTACTTGGGCTGCCTGCGTTTCTTTCTGCCACACCTTTCGGAATTGTGGAACTCCTGAAACGGTACCAAATTCCTACTTCAGGAAAAAACTGCGTGGTTGTTGGCCGCAGCAACATAGTTGGCCGTCCGTTGAGTATCCTGATGTCTCAAAAAGCCGTCAATTCTACGGTAACGGTTGCCCACAGCCAAACCAAAGATCTGGCGAAAGTTTGCGCCGAAGCTGATATATTGATTGCAGCACTTGGCTCGCCCGGATTCATTAAAGCTGATATGGTGAAAGAAGGTGCTGTGGTGATTGATGTTGGAACAACCCGCGTTGAAGCGCCTGAAACCAAATCAGGATTCAGACTGAAAGGCGACGTTTTATTTGACGAGGTTTCGCCCAAATGCTCCTGCATTACGCCGGTTCCGGGAGGCGTTGGACCCATGACGCGGGTTTCGCTTCTCCAGAATACACTACTTGCCGCAAAAAGAAATTCGAAATAAAGTTTACCGGAAGGGTGCCAAAAGGCACCCTTTTTTGTTAGATTTGAATAACTGTTGTATAAAATTGTTAGCGGCAGATATGCCAACGCGTTATTTAAAAAATGTCAAATAAAAAATTTAAAAGAATGAAAAAGATACTAAAAAACAATGCTGTCAAAGCTTTGCTGATTTCATCGTTATTGCTGGTGGAATCCTGTGCAACGGTTCCGCTCATTGGCCGGAAACAATTGAGCCTTGTGCCCGAATCAACCATGCTCGAAATGAGTTTGACGAATTATGGCGATTTCCTGAAAGAGAATAAACTTTCGACCAATAAGGAACAAACAGCCACCATAAAAAGGGTTGGGGCAAAGATGGCAGCTGCTGTTGAAAAATATTTGAACGAAAATGGTTTTGCTGACCGTGTTGCCGATTTTAAATGGGAATTTAACCTGGTACAGAGCGATGAAGTGAATGCCTGGTGTATGCCTGGCGGAAAAGTAGTTTTTTACACCGGAATCCTGCCAATTACACAGAACGATGCGGGAGTTGCTGTGGTGATGGGCCACGAAATAGGTCATGCAGTTGCCCGGCATGGTAATGAAAGGATGAGCCAGCAGTTGGTGCAGCAATATGGCGGTCAGATTGGAAGTGCCACGGTTCCGGAGCTTTTTAAGAAAAATCCGGAGAAAGCACAGGCAATTTTTCAGACTGCTTATGCCGTTGGTACCCAGTACGGAATTATGCTGCCATATTCGCGTCAGCAAGAATACGAGGGTGATAAACTCGGTTTGATTTTTATGGCCATTGCTGGTTATAACCCAGGCGAAGCAGTGAGTTTCTGGGAACGGATGGCTGCAAACTCAACCGCACAAGTACCCGAATTTATGAGTACTCACCCGCTCGAAGCAAACAGAATTGAAGCAATTAAAGCGTTTTTGCCTGAAGCTATGAAATACTATTCAGGCAAGTAAAATGGATGTCTGATTTTATGTAATTTTTGCAGCGTTCGATTATAAAATAAAAATTTTTGCGAATGGAGTGTGCATATTGCTGTTATTGTAACTTATGTTTTAGTGTTTGTTAACATTTCTTAAAATTTTTAATTTTTTTTCTTTATATTTGGTTTTGTTAGAATAGAACACAAATTAAAAGTGCAAAATGGAAGACTTTGAAAAGAGTGAGGACACACTGGATAATGACAGCAAATTCAGGGATGAAATTTATTCGGTAGCTGTCAGAGCCGGGAAACGAACTTATTTTTTCGATGTTAAATCAACAAGAAGAGACGAGTTCTACCTGACTATTACTGAAAGTAAAAAGCGATTTGAACAGGATGGAAACTTTCATTTCGAAAAGCACAAGATTTTCCTTTACAAGGAAGACTTTGAAAAATTTATTGAAGGACTGCAGGAAGTGATCACATTCATTGATCAGAATCAGGTGGACGAAGATTCATCGGCTGCAGCGTAC
>JAEWME010000236.1 GCA_023393265.1 Bacteroidota bacterium
GTAGGCGTGCCCGACAGGAAGAACTCGGGACAGAAAGCGTGAACGGAAGTTGGGCCCAGACTTTTCAGGAGTTGAAAAGTGCCGGGCTGGAACAAAAGCAGGTTGTTGAAGCACTTTCGAATATTGGCGTTGAACCTGTGTTGACTGCTCATCCGACAGAGGCAAAAAGAACGGTCGTCCTGAAATATTACAGGGAGCTTTATCTTCAGCTTGTTCAACTCGAAAATCCGGTTTACACAAAGCCCGAACGTGAGCAAATCAGGTCAGCAATCAAAGAAATTCTTACTCGTCTTTGGTTTATCGATGATATTTATCTTGAAAAACCAAAGGTTGAAACCGAACTCGAAAATGTGCTTCACTATCTCACCAATGTGTTTCCTGATGTGTTTGAATTACACGACCGGACTTTGCGGCAGGCATGGGCCGGAGCAGGTTTCGATGCCAGTGTTTTGAACGATTACAGAAGTATGCCGCGAATCACGCTGGGAACCTGGGTCGGTGGCGATCGTGACGGGCACCCGTTGGTTACGCCGGAGATCACACAATATTCGCTGATGCGCCTTCGTACCGAAGCGCTTGGACTGGTCCGCCGTAAATTGTTGGCGCTGGCCGACAATTTGAGTATTTATACTTCGGACGAAAAATTAGCCCAATTTTTTCTTGAACTGAAACAAAAACTTCAGCGGGAAATACCTGGAGTTACTGAAAAAACAAGGTTTACGTCTGCATCGCACGAGCCTTTCAAGCAATTTGTTTTTCTGCTCGAAGAAAAACTACCGATTGTGATTGATCAGTCGACAGAGAACATAGCAATTTCCGTAAAAGATTGGAGCTATGCCCATTCAAATCAGTTGATTGCTGAGCTTGAAATACTGAAAACTGCTTTATCTGACTGGGGCGCACCTAATCTGGCGGTGAATGAAGTGGAAAAAGTTTTGCGTTTTGTGCAGAGTTTTGGTTTCCACCTGGCGCATCTCGATGTCCGTCAGAACAGCGCTTTTTATCAAAAGGCATTTCTTGGCCTGATTGAAGATTTAGACCCTTCCGTTTACAGCATCAATTCCGATGGATCGGTAAATAAATTTTTTCTCCTGAAGGAGTTGACCATTTACAGGCCATTTACTTATACCTACTCCGGAAAAGTTGCCGAAACGCAAAATGCACTGGGTTATCTTGGCGTTTTGGCGGCCCACATCAGGAAATACGGAGTGAATGCCATTGGTTCGCTCATTGTGAGCATGACCAAAAAAACAGAAGATCTTTTTATTTTTTACCTGCTGGCGCGCGAAGCTGGTTTGTATGAGAAAACATTCGATGGACCGGCTTGTCAGGTTCCGGTCGTTCCTTTGTTCGAAACCATCGACGATTTGCATCGCGCTCCCGAGATTCTAGATGAGTTTCTTTCGAATCAGGTTACCCAAAATACATTGAAACTTCAGGCCGAAAGGAAAGGATATGCAAATCCGGTGGCCGAAGTGATGATTGGGTACAGCGACAGTAACAAGGACGGCGGGATACTGTCGAGCTTATGGCATCTGTACGAAGCGCAATACAAGCTGACGCAGGTTGCACGTAAACATGGTGTCGAACTTCGCTTTTTCCACGGGAAAGGTGGTAGCATCAGTCGCGGTGCCGGACCCATCCACTGGTTCCTGAAAAGCCTTCCTCCCGAATCGTTGCACGGCAAACTGCGATTGACCGAGCAGGGTGAAACCATTGAGCGTAAATATGCTAACAAAGTAAATGCTGCTTACAACCTCGAATTGCTGGCATCGGGCACTTTGCGAAATACTTTGCTCAACACGAAGGAATACAACCCCGAACTGTTCGACCTGATTGGGTTGATGGCGCACGAAAGTTTCAATACCTACAATGCGCTGACACGGCATCCAAGTTTCATCCGTTTCTTCGAGCAGGCTACACCCATAGATGTGATTGAATCGAGTAAAATTGGCTCGCGCCCGTCGCGAAGGACCAATCAGCGTACGCTGAATGATTTGCGGGCGATTCCGTGGGTTTTTAGCTGGACACAAAGCCGTATGAACATCACCAGTTGGTATGGGGTAGGTAGTACCATTCATTTGCTGAAGAATCAATATCCTGAAAAATATAGTTTGCTGAAGCAACTGGTAAAGACGGATCCTTTTGTTCGTTATATTCTGACCAATGTCGATTCGGGACTTGCAGCAACCGATCCGGTGGTTATCCGAAAATACGCCTCGTTGGTTGAGGAAGACCAAATAAGGGAAGATATTTTGCCTGTGATATTGTCGGAATATGAGTTGACCAGCAGTTTGCTGGCTGAATTGCTTCAGCGTCCGTTCGAAGAGCGCAGAAAAAACCACTACCATTCAACCCGCCTGAGAGCTGTTGCACTGGATATGATGCACGAAGTGCAGGTTGGCGTCCTGCGTAGATGGAGAAACGATAAAAGCCACGAGAACGGTCAGGATCAGGAGAATATTATATTGTTAAAAACCATTAATGCGGTGGCCAATGCGTTGGGTTCCACCGGCTAAATCCAATTTTTAAGACTATGCACAAAATTATCAGCAAATACTTCGACGAATACACAACCATGTCGGAAGCTTCGCACAACGCAGTACTCGAAATTGCCGAACGCGAAGGTATTGAAATGAGTAAAATTATTGTTGCCACGTCGTTTTGCTTCGACGAACTCAATCATCAGCAGGCTAAAATGAACCTGCATTCGCCACAGGGAACATTCATCATGGGTGGCCTGGCCGGTTATCCTTTTGTCGGCGACATTGGCATGACTGCTTTTTCGGATCATATTCCCGATGGAGGTGCCGCGCTGTTCATCTTTGGTTCGCACATTGGGATCTCGCGCTCGGGTGAAGTAGGAAAGATCAAAAGGGTGGGGCAGCACCGCCACACCAATACTTGTGGCGCTTTAATGATGGTTCAGAATCATGTACTTTCGACCCTGATTCACCAGATTGATCCGGCAGATTACTCCGAGTTTCAGCCCGAGTTTCTGGCCATCCGTTTGTTGCCAATGGCCGAAGAAATACGAAAGGCCGAAGTTCCGATCCTGAAAACGACGCACCTTGTTTACGATGAGATTGAAAATGAAATGCTGAAACTGATCATCAATAACCCAGTATTGCAGTCGAAATTTCCGGTTTATATTTTGGGTGGAATCGTGATCAATACCGACGAAACGCTACCGAATTATTTCTCCAGGAAGGTGTTTCGGAAAGTGAAGTAATTTGATATGATTTGTTTATGTGCTTTGGCGGTTTCTTAATTGTATTGTCATAAATTAAATCCTCAAGAAAATTAAACGGTTATGTCATTTAAAGCATACATTAACAACATTCAGGAGAAGACAGGTAAAACGCCTGACGACTTTAAAAAGATGGCCGGAGAAAAGGGTTTTTTCGTGGACGGAAAACTAAATCCGAAAACGAAAGCAACAGAGATAACCAATTGGCTGAAGGAAGAATTTGGTCTGGGGCACGGTCATGCCATGGCAATTTATGCAACTTTCAAGGGAAAAACGGAATAACATGTAATCGTGCAGACGTTATTTCTGGCGTGTGGTCGAGTAATTCACAAGTTCGATCAGGGCTGTGCGTGCTTCACTTTCCGGAAATTCCATAATTCCTGCAATGGCTTTTTCCCTGAATTCATTCATTAGCTGACCGGCATATTCCAGTCCGCCCCTGCTTACGACTAAATCGACCAGCTCTTTTACTTTCGCCTGGTTTTTGTTTTTCCGTTTGATGAGGCTCAGTATCTTGCCGCGTTCGCCTGGATTGCAGTTATTAAGTACATAAAGCAAGGGGAGCGTAATCTTTTTTTCTTTGATATCGTTTCCGGTTGGTTTGCCCAGCAGTCCTTTACTTTGGTAGTCGAAAATGTCGTCTTTAATCTGGAATGCTATACCTGCATCAAGGCCAATCCTGAACATCTTTTCAATCACGGCTTCATCTTTTGTTGCCGAAGCCGCTCCCATCGCCATGCTTGTGGCAATCAGCGAAGCTGTTTTCTTCCGGATAATCTCGAAATAAGTCTCATTGTCGATGTCGAGCTTCCGGCTTTTACGCATCTGCAGAATTTCACCTTCGCTCATATCTTTTACGGCCCTCGAAATCAGGTGAAGAAACTGGTATTCCTTCTGGTCAAGCGTATTCAGAAAACCGCGCGCAAGGATGAAATCGCCAACCAAAACAGCAATTTTGTTTTTCCAGAGAGCATTGATTGAGAAGCTTCCGCGGCGTTCATACGATTCGTCAACCACATCGTCGTGAATGAGGGTTGCCGTATGCAGCAATTCGATGGACGAAGCAGCGAGGTGCGTAGATTCGTTGAATTTGCCGCACATTTTTGCCGACAGAAATACGAACATAGGTCGCATCTGCTTGCCCTTTTTCCGGAGAATATATTTAATGATTACCTGCAGGAAAGGAATGTCGCTCTTAATGGATTCTTTAAAGTAACTTTCGAAACTTTTCAGCTCTTCCTGAATGGGCGATTTTATTATATCCAAAGAGGTCATCAAGGCTTTTTTTGAGTGTCTCAAAATTATAAAATTAATTGACTTTTTAAGGAAATGATTTCGCAGCTTCCTTTTTTTAACTGCTTCGCCGTAAATTATTAATTACCACTTATTTGAAAATAATCTAAACAGTGAATAAAATTAGGTTTTCTGGCAATACTACCCAAATATTCATATATTTGCATCTGTTAAAATTTCAACCATGTTTAATATTCAGGAAATAGATGCTGACCGTTTGGAAATGGCGGCCAGCATGTTAAAAGCCATTGCTCACCCTGTACGGATCGCAATTTTGAAGCATTTGGAAGGTGGGAAGAAACTTACTGTTACAGAAATTCACGAGCTTTTGGGAATTGAACAATCAACTACCTCTCATCATTTGGGCATTCTGAAAGATAAAGGAGTGTTGTGTGCCCGCCGTGAAGGAAAGAATACCTATTATTATCTGAAGCACGACATCCTTAGCCAGATTGTAGATTGTCTGCACAGGTGCACTTGCGAATAATAAAAGGTCAACTTAGTCGAGAAATCCGGTTTCCAAAAGAGACCGGATTTTTTATTCCCGGTTTTGATTAGTTGTATTGCTTCATCTTTCCTAAATTCGACCTCAGAAAATAACACTATGGCACGCATCAGGGTTACCAAACAATTTAGTTTCGAAATGTCGCACGCATTGCTCAATTACGACGGGCTGTGCAGGAATATTCATGGTCATTCCTACAAACTTAGGATAACCGTTGCGGGCGAACCGCTTCAGGATTCCGAAAGTCCCAAAGACGGAATGGTGATTGACTTCAGTATCCTAAAAAAAATGATTCAGCAACAAATTGTGGCCGAGCTCGACCATTCGCTCATGATCAACCAAAAAGCGCCCATCGACAAGCTGAATGAACTTGGCGAAATGTACGAGCGCCATCATGTGGTGCCTTTTCAGCCTACGACCGAAAATGTGGTTGTTTACATTGCTCAAAAAGTGAAACGTTTTTTGCCTGAACATCTTGAATTATTCAGTGTTCGATTGTACGAAACAACCAATTCTTTTGCCGAATGGTTTGCCGAAGATAACTGATTGCCGATGAACGATTATAGGTTAATGATTGCAAAAGAGAAAAATCATAAATCTCAGATCATTTTTCGTTAATCGTTAATTTTATAAAACACAAATTCAATGAACGATAACAATACCGACAAACGCCTTTTTCTGCTCGATGCTTACGCGCTGATTTACCGCTCGTACTTTGCATTCATCAAAAATCCCCGGTTTAATTCGAAAGGCCTGAATACTTCGGCCATGTATGGTTTTGTCAATATTTTGGAGCAGTTGCTGAAAGAGCAGAATCCGACGCATATCGCGGTTGTTTTCGACTTAAATGTACCGACTTTCAGGCACGAAATGTATAAGGAATACAAGGCAAACCGCGAGGTGATGCCAGAAGATTTGCAGAAGTCTATTCCATACATTCGCCGGATTATTGAGGCTTATAACATCCCGATTCTGGAGAAGCCGGGTTTTGAAGCCGACGATGTGATTGGTACGCTGGCTAAAAAAGCGGAGACGATGGGCTACATCACCTACATGATGACTCCGGACAAAGACTATGCACAGTTGGTTTCCAAGAATATTTTCATGTACAAACCATCGCGTGGTGGCGAACAGCCCGAGATGTGGGGGATTCCCGAAGTTCAGGAAAATTTTCTGGTGGAAGAGCCCTGGCAGGTAATTGACGTGCTCGGACTGATGGGCGACACGGCGGATAATATTCCGGGTTGCCCGGGTGTGGGTCCGAAAACAGCCATGAAACTGATTTCGGAATTTAAATCGGTTGAGGGGCTTTATCAAAATATCGAAAGCCAGAAGGGGAAGTTGAAGGAAAACCTGATCGAACATGAGACGCAGGTAAAAATGTCGCGTGAGTTGGCTAAAATAATTCTCGATGTTCCGGTCGACTTTGATGAGTCGAAATTGGTGATGGAAGAACCGAACATTCAGAAACTAAATGATCTGTTCACGGAACTCGAATTCAAACAACTCCTAAAAAAACAGGAAGCCAAAGCGCAGTCGGCTCCGGATGCTTCTTTTGAACAAGGTTCGCTCTTCGGGTTTCAGGAAAATAAAGCTGAAAAGCCACTTGTTGCTGCGGTGCTCGATTCGTTCGAAACGGTTCCTCACCAGTATTACCTGGTTGAAGATGCCGGGCAGCGGGCCAGTTTACGTGCAGAGCTTTCGGTTCAGAAGGAATTTTGCTTCGATACCGAAACGACGAGCCTGGATGTGATGTCGGCTGAACTGGTTTGCATGTCGTTTTCGTTCAGGAGCCACGAGGCGTATTGTGTGACTTTGCCTGCCGACCGCGCAAAAGCGACCGAAATTGTCAATGAATTCCGCTTTGTTTTTGGCGATGAAAACATCCTGAAAATAGGGCAAAACATCAAATACGATCTGTCGATCCTGAAAAATTACGGGCTCGAAATTCGTGGTCCATTGTTCGATACGATGATTGCGCATTACCTCATTCAGCCCGAATTGAGGCACAACCTCGACGATTTGTGCGAGCAATACCTGAATTTCAGGAAAATTCCGACTGACTCGCTGATCGGAGGCAAAGGGCTTTTCCAGAAAACCATGCGCGATGTCGATCTGGTCCAGTTGCGCGATTATTCCTGCGAGGATGCCGATTTGACCTTGCAGCTTAAGCTGGTTATTGAAAAAGAACTTGATGCCAGCGGAACACGAAAGCTGTTCGACGAAATTGAGATGCCACTTATTCATGTGCTGGCCGATATGGAACTTGCGGGAGTGAGGCTAAATACTTCGGAATTGCACAAATATGCCGATGTGCTCCGAAAACAAATCATCGACATCGAACGGGAAATTATTGCAATGGCAGGCGAAGAATTCAATGTGTCGTCGCCCAAGCAACTCGGTGTGATTCTGTTTGAGAAATTGAAGATCGATCCGAATGCTAAAATGACCAAAACGAAGCAGTATTCGACAGCCGAAGAAACACTGGAAAAACTTCAGGACAGGCATCCGATTATTGCCAAAATTTTGGAATACCGCGGACTTAAAAAATTGCTTTCGACATACGTGGAAACGCTTCCGCAGCAGATCAATTTAAAAACAAAGAAAATACATACCAATTATAATCAAACTATTGCAGCAACCGGTCGTTTGAGCTCCACTAATCCAAACCTGCAAAACATCCCGATCAGGGACGAGAATGGACGTGAGATACGCAAAGCATTTATTCCTTCGGAAGGCGACTATACATTCCTTTCTGCCGACTATTCACAAATTGAATTGCGCATCATGGCGGCGCTCAGCAAAGACGCCCAAATGATGGAAGCTTTCAGGCACGAGCAGGATATTCACTCAATCACAGCCTCTAAAATTTACAAGGTATCGCTCGATCAGGTTACTTCGGATATGCGCCGCAAAGCTAAAACCGCCAACTTTGGTATCATCTACGGAATTTCTGCTTTTGGTTTGTCACAGCGGCTCAATATTCCGCGAACTGAGGCCAAGCAGTTGATAGATGGCTATTTTGAGACCTTCCCCGACATTAAAAAATACATGGATTTCAGCATCGAAAATGCGCGCCAGAAAGGATATGTTGAAACGATCATGGGGCGCAAACGCTATCTGAATGACATTAATTCATCAAACGCCGTGGTTCGGGGCGTAGCTGAACGAAATGCCATCAATGCCCCCATTCAGGGTTCGGCTGCCGACATCATAAAAATTGCGATGGTGAACATTTGGAAAGCCATGAATGCAGAAAAACTGCAGTCGAAAATGATTCTTCAGGTACATGACGAATTGGATTTTGATGTGTGGAAACCCGAACTCGAAAAATTAAAAGCTATTGTAAAACATGAAATGGAACATGCTGTAAACATTGGCGTGCCGCTGACTGTTGAAATGAACGCAGG
>JAEWME010000260.1 GCA_023393265.1 Bacteroidota bacterium
GTATGAGTCGTGGCGGTGTGTACGCGCTGAACTGGGCTGCCGAAGCCCCTGATAAAGTAAGCGTTGTGTATATCGACAACTCATTGCTCTTTATGAAAAGCTGGCCATGTGGTTTGGGTAAACGAGAACCGGCTGGCGACGAACTGGTGGCTTTCAGGAAAGACTACAACATTACCTCCGATGAGCAGATGAAAACCTTTAACAACAATCCGATTGATAAAGTAGATCAAATAGCAAAAGGTGGTTATTCTATACTGATTTTGTGTGCAGATGCAGAAGAGCCTGCATTGCCCGACGAAAATACACTGCTGTTTTTAACAGAAAATGAAAGCGCTGAATGGTGATCTCCCGATCATTCATAAACACGGTTTTCACCATCATCCGCACAGTTTTCCCAATCCAAAGGCCATCGTGGATTTTATCCTGAAAGAGACAGGATATCAGATGGTTTAATAAATAAAAAGTATTACCAACTAAATAGTTTTTAACCATGATGAAACGATTTTTATTTTTTGCTTCAGGTCTTTTATTCCTGAGTGTGTCGGTACTGGCTGGTCCAAAGCATTCTACGCAAACATTGTATCCTTCTTATAAGGGATTGGTGATGGCAGGCTATCAGGGCTGGTTTGGAGCCCAGCGCGACGGGAAAATGTATCCCGATGAAAAGCAGATACACATTGACATGTGGCCAGATGTGAATGAGTATGAGAAGACTTACCCGACGGGTTTGAAACTTGCTGACGGAAGTACTGCCCGTTTTTTTAGTTCGAATGACAAAAGCACTGTCGACCTGCATTTTAAATGGATGCAGCAGTACGGACTTGACGGCGTTTTTATGCAGCGTTTTTTTGGTGCTGCTAAACCTGAAAACCGTCACCGTGGAACAACCAATGTTTTACGCAATGCACTCGAAGCTGCTTCTAAATACAAAAGGGGAATTGGCGTGATGTATGATTTATCTGGACTGAAAGGTTCAGGGGAAGACTGTTCTGTATTAATTGGAGATTGGAAATACCTTGTCGACTCGCTGCATGTAACCAATCAGGAAGGAACCAAAACCTACATTAATCATCGGGGAAAACCGCTGGTAACGATTTGGGGTGTTGGCTTTCCCGACAGACCGTATAACATTCGCAACATCGGATTGGCCCGATTTATAGATTTTCTGAAAAACGATCCTGTATATGGTGGTTGTTCCGTGATGCTGGGTGTGCCAACATTCTGGCGCGATTTGAATGCTGACTGCAACCCTGATCCATATTTACACGAACTGATTCAACAGGCCGACATCGTGTTGCCATGGACAGTTCAGCGTTATTCGCCGCTTTTGCACAATGATGTCGATCGGTTCCGTGATGTTACTTTAGCCGATATAAAATGGTGTAAAGAGCATCATGTCGATTATGTGCCTTGTGTTTATCCAGGTTTTAGTTGGCATAACCTGAGTATTCACGAGTTTCCGGATGATATTAAACCTTCGGGTTCAATTCCCCGCCAGGGAGGACGTTTTTATTGGCAATTGGTGTCGACTGCGATTAATGCCGGTGCCGATATGTTATATGTGGCAATGTTTGATGAGGTGAACGAAGGAACCGCGATTTTTAAAGTCACCGACAATCCACCGGTAAGTAATTACGCTCAGTTTGCCAATATGGACGGAAAACCGTCGGACTATTATCTATGGTTGACCGGCGAAGCCGCCAGAATGCTGCGGGGTGAAAAACCATTGACTTTTAAAGTGCCTGAACGCTAACGAGGTACGTGATATTGGGAAGTAAAATAGGATAAAAAAAAGAGGAATGAGAGAAGGTATTGTTTTGACCCTGGTACTTGGGTTTTTATCGCTTGTCGGAAAAGCCGGGCAGGTTATAAAAACGGAATTGGGAATTAGGGCGACTGTTGATTCTGTAAATATTGAGATTCAGTTTTTTTGGCACAAAGATCGTTCGCGTGATTAAGACTCCGGAAGGAGAGGATCCTGATTTAAAGAGTTTCTCTGTCATCAAAAAAGCGGGACCTGTTGCCTTAAAGATAGCATCAACCGATAATTGGGTTACTGTAAATTCTCCGGAGTTAAAAGTAACGCTTGACCTGGTTAACGGAAAGGTTTCTTTTTTTGATTCAGAAGAAAAGCTTTTGCTGGCCGAGAAAAACCACGGAAGCCGCTTCACTTCGATGAATTACCCGAGTGGAAAGAGCTACCGTGTTTTCCAATCTTTTATGTTGGAGCCCAGTGAAAGAATTTACGGGTTAGGTCAAATACAGAATGGGAAACTGGTGCAACGGAACCAGAAAATCAGGCTAAAGCAAGAGAACATGAAAATTGCGATTCCATTTTTTCAGTCGGAAAAAGGATATGGCCTGTTTTGGGACAACAGTTCTCAAACCGATTTTTCTGACAGTCAGGAGGAAACTTCATCTGAGTCCGAATCTGGGCTGGCTACCGACTATTATTTTATGGCCGGGGGAAATGCTGATGGAGTGATTGCATTGATGCGCGACCTGACAGGGGAGGTTCCTATGATTCCATACTGGAGTTTTGGTTTCTGGCAGAGTCGCGAACGCTACACGTCGCAGGAAGAACTGGTCAATGTTGTAAAAAAATATCGTGACCTGAATGTTCCGCTGGATGGGATTGTTCAGGACTGGCAGTATTGGAGTACCGACAACCATTTCTGGAACGGACTTGAATTTGGAAACCCGTTGTTTCCCGATCCGAAGAAAATGATGGATCAGGTTCATCAAATGAACGCACACCTTATTATTTCGGTGTGGCCCTCGTTTGGTCCTGAAACAAAACCGTTTGAGGAGTTGAATGATAAAAATATGCTTTATAGCTTCAAAACATTTCCTGACGGTTCTGGTGTGAAATTGTATGATGCGTACAATCCCAAGGCCCGGGATATTGTTTGGAAACACATGGCAGATGGAATATACCAATATGGGACCGACGGTTGGTGGTTGGATGCTACCGAGCCTGAACTTCCGGATTTTACGAAGGATGACGGAGATTTTAAGACCTACGCAGGTCCGTACCGGAATGTGTATAACAGCTTCCCGTTACAAAGTGTGGGTGGAGTCTTCAACCATCAACGGGAAGCTGACAGTGGACACCGCGTATTTATATTAACACGTTCTGCATACGCCGGTCAACAACGCTATGCGGCCACATCGTGGTCGGGCGACGTAACTTCTTCATGGGAAGTGCTACGCGATCAGATCCCAGCCGGACTTAGTTTTTCGCTTTCCGGGATTCCCTTCTGGAATAGCGATATAGGCGGGTTTTTCTCAGGACGCAAATATCCTGAAGGAATCAAAAGTGATGCGTACCGCGAGTTGTATGTCCGCTGGCTTCAGTTTGGAACCTTCTGCACCATGATGCGCTCGCATGGAAGTAATACACCGCGCGAAATTTATCAGTTTGGAAATCGCGGCAACTGGGCTTTTGATGCCATCGAAAAATACATCAAACTTCGATACCGACTTTTGCCCTATATTTATTCCAATGCCTGGGCGGTTACCTCCGAATCGTCAACGATGATGCGGGCGCTTGTCATGGATTTTCAGAATGACGAAAAGGCTTGCCCTGTTGACAACCAGTTCATGTTTGGCCGCGAAATCATGGTTTGCCCGGTAACCGAGGCGCAGTATACTTCAGATTTGTCCGGCGCAAAAGCCGATTTCTCAGTTTCAGGAAAACGAAGTGTGTATTTGCCGGGCGGAACTGACTGGTACGATTTCTGGACAGGTGAAAAGCTTGAGGGAGGCCGGACTATTGTAACAGAAACCCCGGTCGAAATCATTCCTTTGTATGTCCATGCCGGATCTATCTTGCCGCTTGGGCCTGATATTCAGTATGCGACACAGCGGTTCGATCCGGTAGAAATACGGATTTATCCCGGTAACAACGGCGAATTTGTCTTGTACGACGATGAAAAAGATGGATACGGCTATGAGAAAGGAGTTTATTCAACCGTTAACCTAAAGTGGAACGATAAGCAAAAACAACTGACAATTGGTGCCCGAACAGGAAGTTATCCGGGGATGCCGGTTAAGCGTTTTTTCAACGTAATCATCGTTGGACCGAATCAGGGAATTGGAGATAAAGTTTACAGGCAGGTAAAATCGATCGTTGAATACGATGGAAAAGAACAGGTTGTGAATCTGAACTAAATATCAATAGTTTAACGAAATAAGTAGCTGAGTTTATATATGGAAAGCAAATCTAATTGTCTAAAAATACAAGCAATGCTTGTCTGCATGCTGGCATTTGGTTTTATTACCAGTGCTGAAGCGAAAACTCGCGGAAATGATAAAAAAGAGAAAAATGCGTTTCAAAAACATACGGTTTCTCCGGGCCTGATAATGGCAGGATACCAGGGTTGGTTTAACACTCCGGATGATGGAGCCGGACGTGGCTGGCATCATTATGAAAGTGGCAGTCGTTTTGAACCCGGCTATTGCACCATCGACCTCTGGCCGGATATGACTGAATATGAAAAGCAGTATCCAACACCTTTTAAATTTGAAGACGGAACAACGGCAAATGTTTATAGTCCGTATGACGAAAGTTCTGTCCGCCTTCATTTCAAATGGATGAAAGACTATGGTATCGACGGCGTGTTTATGCAGCGGTTTATTTCCGAGATTAAGAATGAATCGGGCAAAAAGCAATTTACGACTGTTCTTCGGCATGCCAGTAAAGCAGCGTTGGATTATGACCGGACCATCTCAGTGATGTATGATCTGTCCGGAATGAATTCAAGCGACACTTCAATTTTGATCGCAGACTGGAAAGCTTTACTTAAAGAGTTCGGATTTGACAAGCGGGATCGGTACGGGAATTATCTTTTCTATAAAAACAGGCCTGTGGTGGCCGTCTGGGGTGTCGGATTTAACGATCGTCGCCGCTATAATTTAGCTGATATCGAAAAACTTATCCGCTTCCTGAAATCGGATGAAGGTGGCAATTGTTCGGTTTTGCTCGGGGTTCCTACTTACTGGAGAGAGCAGGGTACCGATTGTGTGAAAGATGATAATCTACACAAAGTCATGGAAATGGCCGATATTGTTCATCCGTGGTTCGTGGGGCGCTTCAATGAAGACAAATACGATAATTTTAAGCCATTGATTGGCAAAGACGTTGCCTGGTGCAAGGAACATAACCTGGCATATATGCCGGTTGTTTTCCCGGGGTTTAGCTGGAACAATATGCTGCCTCCTGGCCGTCCTAGTAGCACTATCCCGCGTAACTCCGGAAAATTTTTCTGGAAACAATTGGAAGGGGCAGTATCGGAGGGAGCTCAAATGATTTATGTGGCCATGTTCGATGAAATTGATGAGGGCACCGCTATATACAAAACTGCCAAAAAAGTACCGGTTGGTGACAGTAAATTTATTCCAATTGATGATGATATTCCAAATGATCATTACCTGTGGCTAACTGGTCAAGCCGGAAAACTGCTAAAGGAAAAAAAGGCTTTCCCAATTCAAAAACCAATTGAAGAAGGTGAAAAGTAACGTGTTTAATGACGATATTTGTTAGGTATGTATTTATTATTTTTTAACTAAACCTTAGAATATGAGCCGGTTAAATTTTCTTATTGGTTGTGCCGTTTCTGTTGGCTTTATCCTGAATGCTAGCGCCCAAAAGCCTATAAAAACCGTTTGTAACCCGGTGGACATTAGTTACCGGTTTATGCTCGATCAGCCTTCGCGCCGGGAAGCGGCCGACCCGACCATGGTACTTTTTAAAGATACCTGTTACTTGTTTGCCTCCAAGTCTGGAGGTTATTGGTATTCGACCGACATGAAAAGCTGGACGCTGGTATCAACCAACGAAATTCCAACCGAAGATTATGCCCCAACTGTTGTTGCAATCGGAGATACGTTGTACTTTCTGGCTTCGTCGAACCACGGGAATGTTTATAAAACGGGCAATCCTAAATCGGGAAAATGGGCAGTAGCCAAAGAACGGTTCGACATTTCGATGACGGATCCGGCATTGTTTCTTGATGATGATAAACGCTTGTATTTTTACTGGGGCTGCTCAGACAAAACACCGCTCTGGGGAACCGAGATCGACTATAAAAATGGTTTCAAGCCAATTGGGCAAACAGCAACAATGCTTTCGTCGAACACGAAAGAGCATGGCTGGGAAGTACCCGGTGATTTCAATACTCAGTACAATGATTTGCCCTGGATCGAAGGTTCATGGATGAACAAACACGATGGCAGATATTATTTGCAGTATGCTGGCCCTGGTACGCAGTTCAAGAGCTATTCTGATGGGGTTTATGTTTCAGACAGTCCGCTGGGGCCGTTTAAACTCGCCGAAAATAACCCATTTGCGTATCGTCCTGAAGGTTTTATTTCCGGAGCAGGTCATGGAAGCACTTTCGCTGATAAATATGGAAATTACTGGCACATCGGTACTATTACCATTTCAGTAAAACACATGTTTGAACGGCGTCTTGGCTTGTTCCCCACTTTTTTCGACAAGGATGGCGTAATGTATTCCGATACACGCTGGGGCGATTACCCGATGATTGTTCCGAATCATAAAATTAAGGATGCCGCAGAGCTGTTTCCCGGCTGGATGTTGCTGTCGTACAGAAAGAATGTCGAAGTGTCATCGACGCTCGAAGGACATGCCCCCGGACTGATGACCGATGAGGATATTCGGACTTACTGGTCGGCTAAAACCGGAAATTCCGATGAATGGGTGGTGCTCGATTTGGGAGCCAACTACGATGTGTATGCTTTGCAAATCAACTTCGCCGAACAAAATACGACAACGCTGGACCGGAGAGCCGGACTTTGTTTCCAGTACATCGTTGAATCTTCTTCCGATAAAAAGAACTGGAAGATGTTGGTTGACGAATCCGGAAATACGAATGACAATTCGCACGCCTACACCCAATTGGAAGAGAAGACGCCGTGTCGTTATCTCCGCCTGAAAAATAAGCGGGTGGCTGATGGAACATTTGCTCTTTCAGGCTTCAGGGTATTCGGAAAAGGTTCAGGAAAAAGTCCTACTGAAGTGAAACAGTTTGATGTTTCGCGCGATGCACAAAATCGCAGGACTGTCAGCCTGAAATGGGAGCAGTCGCCTGGTTCAACCGGCTACATAGTCAACTTTGGTCCGGCCAAAGACAAATTGTACCAACACTACATGGTTTATGGGAAAAATTCAGTAGAGATCAATAGTTTGAATACTAATCAGGCCTATTGGTTCTCGGTTACGCCGTTTAACGAAAACGGTTTTACTAATGGTATGACCATAAAGAAAGTTGATTAGAAATATCCAATGGTATAGCCTGATCTTTTATAGTTTAAAACGATTTGTTTGTTAAGACCAATATATGAAACAACCTAAACCGAATAGAAACATGAATAAATTAAAAAGCTTATTACTTTTTCTGGTAATTGGATTGGCCGCAATGGCGCAGGAACCTGCCAGCGTCCGCTCCGGGAAAATTACTGCCGACTGGGCCGATCGGGCGCAGATCGGTGGCGGTGGCGAAAAGCCGGATGGACATTATTTGTTGTGGTATCAGCAACCAGCCAAAGTGTGGGAAGAAGCGTTGCCACTTGGGAACGGAACCTTGGGCGCGATGGTGTTCGGTGGCGTGGCTGACGAGCGAATCCAGTTGAATGAAAGTTCACTTTGGGATGGTTATCCGCTTGATCCGAACGATCCGTCGTCGACTGAATTTTTGCCTCAGGTACAGAAATTGCTTTTCGACGGAAAGAACAACGAAGCCATCGCCCTGGCCAGCAAGCACATGATGGGACGTCCTGGTGGCGTGAAACCTTATCAGTCGCTGGGAGAACTTTGGATCGATTCGCCTATTCTGAATGCCGGTAATTATGTGCGCAGCCTCGATTTGTCGACAGCTGTGTCCACCACCACTTTTTCGGCTGACGGAGTGAATTACCGTCGTGAGGCTTTTATCTCGCCGGTCGATCAGGTTTTGGTGGTGCATTTTACAGCCAGCCAGAAAGCTAAACTCTCGTTCGCAATGACGCTGAAACGCCAGCAAGATGCGACCTGTGCCGCTGATCCGAAAGACCCGAATGCGTTGATTTTATCGGGAACATTACCGGTGAAAGATAAAGACGGAGGTTCGCGTGGGTTAACTTTTGCTGCTCACCTGAAAGCTGTTGCCAAAGGCGGAAAAGTAACGGTTTCAGGAGGTATTTTGAAAGTGGAAAATGCTGATGAGCTTACCCTTTTTGTGGCCGGAGCGACCAATTATCCCGGGTTCGAAAATTTGGTAATCGATAAACCTGTTTTTGGTCCGGATGCAAAAAATACTTGCGCGGCAATTATAGCCAAAGCCGTTAAAAAGAAGTACGATAAATTGCTGACGGACCATATTCAGGAGCATCAGCGTCTATTTAACCGGGTTGATATTCATTTGGGCGCTGTTTCTCCGGAAATTGCCGCATTGCCAACCGATAAACGATTGGTTTTGACTCAGGAAAAAGGAACGCCTGATGCCGGATTGGTGGAGACATTCTTCCAGTTTGGCCGCTACCTGCTGATTTCCAGCTCGCGCCCCGGAACCATGCCAGCCAACTTGCAGGGATTATGGGCCTGGCAAATGAACCCGCCATGGAACGCCGATTATCACACCAATATCAACCTTCAGATGAATTACTGGCCTGCTGAAATTACCAACCTCTCGGAGTTACATTTGCCTTTGTTCGATTTAACCGAGGCGCTCGAAAAACCGGGAGAACTGACTGCTAAAACACTTTATGGTGCACACGGCTGGGTGGTTCATCACCTGACCGATGCGTGGGGATTCACCGCTCCGGCCGATGGTCCGCAGGGAATCTGGCCAATGGGCGCTGCCTGGCTGGCACAGCATCCTTGGGAACATTACACTTATACCGGCGACAAAACATTCCTGAAAGACCGGGCGTATCCGATTATGAAAAGCGCTGCCCAATTCGTTATGGATTTTCTGGTGGTTGCTCCTGAAGGAACTGCCTGCCCTGGCAAACTAGTTACAAATCCGTCATATTCGCCTGAAAACGAATTTTTCCTCCCGAATGGAGATAAAACTGTGTTCACCTATGGCGCTACAATGGACCTGGAAATCATTCATGATTTACTGACCCACTGTATTGAGGCTTGTTCCATTCTGGGAGTAGATGCAGATTTTAGCGTCGCCTGCCAGAAAACGCTTCAGAACCTGGCACCTATCCGTGTCAGTCAATCAACCGGCCGTATTCTGGAATGGGCTGAGGATTATAAGGAAACTGATCCACATCACCGTCACACTTCGCACTTGTTCGGTCTTTATCCGGGAAACCAAATCACGACATTGGGAACTCCGGAATTAGCTGAGGCCGCTAAAAAAACACTGAATGCCCGTGGTGACGACGGAACCGGCTGGAGCCTTGCCTGGAAAATCAATATGTGGAACCGTCTTCAGGATGGCGACCACGCCTACAAATTATTGTCGGTTTTGCTGTCGAAAAAAACGTTACCAAACTTGTTCGACAACCATCCGCCTTTCCAAATCGATGGAAACTTTGGTGCCACTGCTGCTATTGCTGAAATGATGTTGCAAAGCCAGACACTCAATGCCGACGGAAGCTATGAAATACAGTTGTTACCGGCGTTGCCAGCAGCTTTGCCAGATGGCTCGGTCACCGGATTGTGTGCCCGCGGTGGTTTTGTTGTCGATCTGAACTGGAAAGACGGAAAAGTTACAAGTGTTAAAGTACTGTCGAAAAATGGTGGAAAACTTAGTCTTCGCGCCGGTGATCTTCAGTTCTCGGCTCAAACAACTTCCGGCGAAATCCTAACTTTAAACGGAAAACTTCAGGTTAAACAATAGGTGTTTGGCTCCTGATTTCCGGAGTAAAACAGTGAATGGCTGCTGACGATGGTTTGCAGCCATTTTTTTGTATCGTACTGGCAGCGAAATGAATTTCAGGGAAAGATTATGAACTCTTTATTGAATTTGATGAAATATTTGGTGCTTTTATGATCGGTTACTGAATAAACTGTTATTTTTTACGATATTAGCTAATACATAATAAACGCCATTGAAAATATGAAAGTCTACAAACCATACGTTAACCTTACTCAGGAGAAAGAGCAATTTAAACTCGGAGTTGTTTTTGCAGCGACCAAAGATCAAACAATTGCCTCAATCAGGCAGGAACAGGTAACGAAAGATGACAAGCCTTGCTGGGGTGTAATTATTTCGATTTCGTCGGCCACGCAAATTATGAATGGACCAGATATTCCTGTTTTTTCAACCGATGTTGATATTGCATTCGACAAATCGCTCGATTACAGTAAAATAGTTTGTTTTACTGAGATTGTTACTCCTGACGGACGATTTGGTCCACAACAGGGCGAATCTACCAGCATTGATTTTGGAGACGGACATTGATGTTCAGCCCGATCAACTTTTTTAGTTTATTTCTGAAGATTTCAATTCTTAATTATTATTAAACAGACGGATATGCGGAGATTTGTTCTGCAAGTTATTATTGTTGTTTTTTGTGGATTTCTGCCAGGAGACCTTTTTGCACGGGAAAAGTCTGCTGTCGATTCTGTTTTAATCAAAAATATGATAGACCGGCTGCTGTTTCTCGAAGACAGCAACCTAAGGGCTGCTTTGGAATATAGCCGGTTTGTTGGACAAAAGGCTTCTGAAATGAAATACCTTCCGGGTATATGGGAGGCTAAAATAGAGCAGGGAATTATAGTTGGTTCGCTCGGTTTTCGCGATTCGGCACTGATGATCATTAATCAGACACTGAAGGAAGTTCAGGAAAAAAATGACCGGCTGTCGCAGGTAAAAGCCCACCTGGGCCTGGCCCTGGTTTACAAAGAAAATTCAGGCTTCGAGTCGGCAATCAATGAGTTAATGCAGGCCGAAAAGATTATTACAGCGAATGATCCGTTTGCCGTCAGGTATCGTTTGCTAATTTCATACGGTAGCGTTCACCGGATGATGAAAGACTACCTAAATGCTGAGCGATATTATAATTCCATTGAATCGGAGCTTGCTGGTCAACTAACTCCAAAACAGCGC
>JAEWME010000273.1 GCA_023393265.1 Bacteroidota bacterium
TGACAATGGTGCTACCCTGACCATTCAGGCCGGAACCATCATCCGTGGTACTGAAAAATCTGCCCTGATCATTCAGCGTGGTGGTAAAATCAACGCTGTTGGTACAGCAGCCAGCCCAATCGTTTTCACAGCCGATCTTCCTGCCGGACTTCGCACAACCAGTAGCTGGGGTGGCGTGGTGATTTGCGGTAAAGCTACCAACAACATCGCAGGTGGCGTTGGAACTGCTGAAGGCGGTATCACCTCTCAGTATGGTGGTAACGACGACAATGACAATTCAGGTGTAATGAAATATGTACGCATCGAATTCCCCGGATACGAAATTGCAACCGGTTCAGAAATAAACGGTTTGACTCTTTGCTCAGTTGGCCGTGGAACGACAATCGATCACATCCAGGTTTCATATTCTGGAGACGACGCTTACGAATGGTTTGGCGGTACTGTGAATGCCAAATACCTAATCTCTTATAAAACTGAAGACGACGACTTCGACACTGACAATGGTTTCCGTGGATTGGTTCAATATGGTTTAATCCTTCGTGATCCGGAAATCGTTGACACCGACGCTGCCAACGCTTTCGAATCAGACAACGACGCTGCAGGTTCAACTGCTGAACCTTTCACGCATGCTGTATTCAGCAACGTCAGTGCATTTGGCCCTGCCAAATCGGCCACCGAACCGGCGAACTTGCTTCCGAAACATGCTGATGGTTCTGCCATGCGTTTGCGCCGCAACACCCGGTTGCAGATTTATAATGCAGCTTTCCTTGGCTGGGGCAAAGGTCTCCGCCTCGAATCAGACGGCAGCCAGACTTCTGCCCAATCGGATATGCTGACAGTGAAAAACACATTGATGGCTGGTATCCGTGCCGATTATTTTGTTCAGGACCCAACAGCAACAGTGATGACTGCTGCGACAATGGAAGCATGGTATAAAGATACCGAACGCGCCAACATGGTTTATACCAATAATACAGATGTAAAAATCGCTGATCCGTTCAATTTTGAAGCACCAGATTTCCAGCCGGCGACCGACTCACCAGTTCAGAAAGCTTCTTACTGGTTTACAACAGGTGTAGAACCAATCGCTGAATCAGCTTCAGAACTGAGCGCTTATCCGAACCCATTTTCAGGAAAGACCAACCTCGAAGTTACTCTGGACCAAACATCATTCGTCCGCATTTCAGTAATTGATATGGCAGGCCGTGTGGTATCAAGACTTCAGGAAGGAACACTTACCGAAGGAAACCACAGGTTTGAATTCGATGGCTCAGCTCTTCCAAAAGGATTGTACTTTGCTAAAGTAACAACCGAAAATTCGCAGAAAACTGTGAAGATGATTTCGAAATAGTAAAAAAGTTAAAGAATACCAGAGAGCTTCATTGGCACCTTTTGCTGATGGGGCTCTTTTTAAAATGATTAAATTTACCCTTACCAAAATCGGTAAAAGTTAAAAGAGAAAGACAACATGTATAAAACTGGTCTGATAATCACACTTCTTTTGTTCTTATTTTCGTTTGCCTCCAAAGCACAGGAACTGAAAGAAATAAACGGCGTTTATTATGCCGACAGTGTTGCCTACACCGGCAAATACGAGACCCATTACCCGAACGGGAAAATAAAGATGGAGATGAACCTTGAGAACGGTAAAAAAAATGGAACCGTCAATGTTTATTTCGAAAACGGGCAGTTAAACGAAGTAAGATCGTACAAGGACAACCTAATGAATGGTTCTTGGATAACTTACAACGAACAAAAAGTGCTGATTGGTCTAGCCAACTACAAAGATGGGATGAAACACGGAACCTGGATGATCTGGGATTCAAACGGGAGCCTGTTGTATGAACTTCATTACGACATGGGCGAAAAAGTGGGAATCTGGCGCAATTTCGGCAAGAATGGCGAGATTGTAAGCGAAAGAAACTACACAGAGACGCCGATCAAATAGCATTTTGCTGATTCTTTTTTTCAATCAACAGCAGTCATAAATTCATTATCTGTAATATTTTTTTAATCGATGCTTAATTCCGCTTTAACAGCTTCAGGGTACTTTTGATGTTGTAACGCACTAAGGAAAAAACAAAAAAACACAGATATGAAAAAGTTAATTTTTGCCCTACTTGTTGCTTTCGCCGCAACTTCAGCTTTTGCTGAAAAAACAGATTCGAAGGCAGACACCAAGAGCGAAGCAAACAATGAAGCTGCTATCGTTTCATTAAGCGGAAACGTTATTGACCAGATTTCAGGCGAAGCTTTGGTTGGTGTTGAAGTAAAAATCGAAGGTTCTGATGTAAAAACTTATACCGATTTTGATGGTCATTTTGTCATCAACAATGTGAAATCGGGCGACTGTAAACTGGTCACTAGCTACACATCGTACAACAAGAACGAAAAGACCTTCAGCGTAAATTCGAAAAACAACAAGGTAAAGATTGAACTGCAAGCCTCTAAATAAGGATTGCAATAGATACGTTCATTTATACTCAAGATCGAAACCTCTTCTTTAAGCCGGAAGAGGTTTTTTGTTTTGTACATGTTTATTGAACCACCAGTGGGATGGTAAATGAAACAGGGTATGGTTTTTTGGCCTTTGGCGATGTATCATGAAGTTTAAACGTGAAATTATATTCGCCCCGACTAAATGTCCCGATCAGAATCGTGTCGTTTTGGTAAACGCAGGGTAGTTTCTGCGAACTATCGAACTTTTTAATGAGTTCAATCTCCTTCAATTGATGATTATAGCTCTCCAGCACGCTCCAGATGCAATCATCGAGGATTACCACCTTGATTTGATCGCTTGGTCGCGGATTTTCAGGCAAAAAAACAATACTTTCTTTAGTCAGGTTAATCGACATCGTTTCATCTTCAGACTTGGAGCAGCCAGATACGAATAGTACCAGCAACGCAATTCCTGCCATAATTTTTCTCATTGTTCCGGTTTTCAGGTTAGAATAAACAAATAAAGCAAGCATAAAAAGTACCGCTTTTGCATAAAGTTAAGAATTCCACACAACTTATGCATTGCCAATAAACATATTTTCATCTGTTCCAGAGCCTGCGACGTCACTATTGCCTGATATTCCTCACACAAAAAAAAGATACGCAAGTCTGAATATACGACTTTTACCGTATTGAGCAGCCTGAACTAACGCCGTAGTTTTGAAGTAATCAAATTCAAACTAAAAGACTATGGAAACAAAAAGAAAAAAATCATTAACCGCAATTCTGCTTCTGATGGCCGTTTCAGTATTTGTGTCGTGCCAGAAGGATGACGACGAACCGCAGGCACAGAAAACCTCTACCACACCGGCCTTTGAAGGAACAGCAGGCACCTTATGGGCCGTTCGCACGGTGACAACCATCGACATGGGCGGCATTGGCATTGGCGGCGGCGACTATACGATCGAAGTAGGCACCGGCGTGGGTGTTTTCTGGGATGGCGGAAAAAATGTAAACGTGGGAACCGTGAAAGTAAATGGCGAAACCATGTCGAACAACTCCAATTACTACATGACCACCGTATCGCAAACCCAGCCCACCGGACTCGATTTTTCAGGAGGCATTCAATGGGAAGTATCAGGAGGTAGCGGGTTTTCGGCTTTCACTCATACGGTGACAAATGCTTTCCCGTCAGCTTCAGGCTTCACCGCGGGAGAAACGCTCACTTCAGGAGAAAATTACACGATTTCTTTTACAAACGTCACAGGGGCCGACTCAATCATTTTTGTAGTGAACGACGTTGCAAAATCCGTTTCGGGAAAAACCAAATCGTACCCCTTTACCAGCGCGCAACTAAGCACCCTGAAAAAAGGGGCGGGCGTTGTTCAGGCTGCTCCGTACAACTACAAAATTGTTAACTATGGCGGCAAAGACATCGTTTTTGGGAATGAGCTGGCCTATTCGAAAAACATTACGATCAAATAAAAACATCGACCCCCAACCCCATTTTTCCACCCCAAATGGCAAAACCCGGGAGTTTCCCGGCATTGCTAATTTTAGGTTCTGTTAACCCACCCCGGACGGATTGCACCAGGCTTTCCGTCTTTTTTTTGTGCAAACGGGAAACCGTCGAAAAAACAGGCTGATTCATCGAAAAAAATTCTTACCCCGAAAATTTCGCTTTACTTTCGGTTCATCAATCTAAAACACAGGATTATGAACCATCGAAAAATACTCTTCGTTGCCCTCGCGCTGATCTTCATTTCCGGATGTTCCGACTTTGTTATGATCTGCTCACTCAACCCCTTTTTCCTGAAAAAAGATGTGGTGGTTATTCCTGAAATTGAAGGAAGCTGGACAGCCCACGCGGTTCTGCAAAAGTCGGATTCGGATTCGAAAAACATTAGTCCATGGGAAACCGTCGATACCACCTTGGTCTGGCGGATTGAACGGTTTATTTCTGTCGAAAAGCAAAAGACAAAAAAAGGAACCGACTCCACCATCTACCGGCCTCAGGATGAATACCTGATAAAGCTAACGACCGCCAACTCCGACACTGCCCACTACCAGTTTTGGCTCACATTGTTCAGGATCAATGGTGTGCTGTATGGCGATATTAGTCCGCGCGAAGTGGACGCCGTTAAAAACAGCCGCATGGTTCGCGAAAACTATTTCACCGTGCACACGCTTGCCCGCATTGAGGTGCAAAACAGTCAGCTTTTCATTTCGTGGCTCGGAAACGACTACATGCGGGAGATGATCGAAAAGAAACGGGTGCGCATCGCTTACCGTTATGTGCCCGATGCCGGCCGGTTGCTGCTCACCGCCTCGTCGAAAGACCTCACCGACATGATTGAACGATATGCCCACCAGGAACGATTCATCGACTGGAAAAACCAGCCTGCCATGCTGAAATTAAACCGCATAAACTAAAAAGCCATGAAAAGAATTAAAATCAGAAAACTTTTGGTTGCTGCCTTCCACGTCATGTTTTGGGCGCTTTCGTTCAACTACTGGAACACGGTGCTAAATCCAGGAGTCTCGTCAATGGGCGTCATCAATGGCATGGAAGCCGACTGGGACATCATTTTGCCACTCAACCTCGGCCTGTTGCTTTACCTGGCGCTGCCTTTTGTTTGGTTGGGCAAAAAAATCAGGCTTTGGATTAAATTACCAGCAACGCTCCTCTTCCTGCTACCAATCGCATATTTGATTGTACAGGCAATTTATCCGGATGGCAACAAAGACGACGTAAAAGTTTTCGTGGATTATTTTCTCCGAAATTTCATGTATGTGGTTGTTTTTCATCTTTCGCTGGCGGCCGCTGTTTACCTGAACCTAAATATCCTGATCAGGAAATACCTGAACCAGGGCCATTTCAGAAAATATATCCTGAACCTGATTGGGCTGATTG
>JAEWME010000261.1 GCA_023393265.1 Bacteroidota bacterium
TCCTTTGTGACAAGCTGAACGCGGCGCCTTACCAATAATATTTCCCTGTTCGTCAACCAGCGGAAGCCATTCCTCATTCCCGTAACCAATTTGTTTCCTTGCGCTTACCCGCTGTTTCACGAACTCCCAGGCAAACACCAGTGCAAAAAGGATATAAAACAAACCACCACTTACAAATGCCCAGGAGGCGTCGGACATGAAAAATGCAGAATAAAAAACAAGCATCGTGTGAACCAGAAAAACCAAGAACATTAATTTCAGTGTTTTCCTGAACTGAATCATCTGCCCGTCCGTCAGCTCTACATCTTTCATGTATCGCTGCGTCATGAGACCAACAATATTCAGTTTTGAAAAAGCAGAAACGGCCAGTACCGCGCATAAAATAAGCTCAACCAGTCCCGGTTTCAGCTTGAAAAAAATATCATTGTCGAGTACGATGGAAACAGTACCAAGTACCACCAAGAGCCCGGTATCAAACAAAACAAAACGATCGAAACGCTTTTCGCGAAACCAAATCCATAATAGTTCGCCTAAGCCAATTACGATGGCCGCAACCAACCCTGCACGTGTTCCCCATATTTCGTCAATTGCTATAAAAACAAACAACGGAATGAATCCGGGAAGTAGTTTTTTCAGTAATTCTGTTCTGTTCATGTTCAAACAAAAATCCCGCGAAAGCCATCAGGTCTTCGCGGGAAGTTTATATATTTTTTAAGGTAGCATCACAAATCGTCCTTCTGTTCCTCAGGACTCCATGCATTAACAGTTGTAACAGTAACCAAAAGTGTGGAAAACCTTGGAATTCCAAGATCATAAGAATAATCGAGCGCCTTAAATGCCAGTTCAGAAGGAATAATCATGAACGCTTTCTCTCCCACTTTCATTTTCTTTAATCCTACGTGTAAGCCTGCTATTTGCTGCACATAATTCTGGTTGACTGTCGCATTGTTTACATCAACGTAAAAGGCAATTGGTTCGTAGTTACGTCCGTCTTTGTCTTCTGTCGTCAAATATGTTTGCGTACTATCGATCAACGTGATATTCAAAAATATCTGAACTTTGTAGCCAGATGCAATTTGCTTAGCAGTGGCATCGGGATTAGTAACCAGTTTTTTGAAGTAAATGGCTGTTGAGTCGTCTTTAAATGAAGCAAAATTATTATCTGCCACATATTTACTCAACATAGCAAGTTCATTCTCCCGCATGGCCTCAAGAGGATCTTTCTTGCAGGAAGAATAAATGCCGGCAACTAAAACCGATAATCCAAGAATAAGCAGATACTTCTTCATAAATAAATTTTTTCGCAAAAGTATAAATTAAAATCGCTTCTACTTAACTTCAATCACATCTATTACAAAAACCAGTGGCGTATAAGGAGGTATTGGACCATAACCATCTGTGCCATAAGCCAAAGACGAAGGAATTATAAAAATTGCTTTACCACCTTTATTCAGTACTTCCATTGCCTCTTCCCAACCGGGAATCATTCGTTTGGTCGGATCAGTACTCTTGTGAGTGAATGTCATCGTCCCGTCACCTCTCGAAAGTGAAGTGTCGAACATCGTCCCGTTAACGAAATAGCCAGCATATTTCACCGTTACGACATCTCCGGTTTTAATAAGGTCACCGGTCCCTAAAGAATCTATCACATAGTAAATTCCATGTTCAGTGGTATCGATATCAGAATCATTACTTTTCATAGCAGTAATCCATGACTGAACCTGTTCGGCTTCAGTTTCCGGAGAATAATTCACTTTTGGCGAATCATCATCTTTATTACACGACACCATTGTTACCGAAAAAAGGATAGCCAAAACCAGCACTCCTGAAAGTTTCAAAATATTTTTCATCTGTCTTAATTTTGCTTTTTTATTGTTTCTATCTGTTTCAACACAAATAATTTGACTCACGGCTTCGGTGCCAGCGACTCATCAATCTTCTCTTTAAATTCCGGAAGAATCTTTTCAAACAAAGCCAGCGTTTCAGTTAAAGATGCGTAAAGTTCTCCACCGGCTGCGTTGACATGCCCTCCACCATTAAAATATTTTTCTGATACTTTATTCACAGCAAATTCTCCTTTTGAACGAAAGGACGCTTTGATATATTTTTCCTTCTCGGTAAACAAGGCACTGAAAACGACGCCTTTTATCGACAAAGGCATATTGACAAAACCTTCGTTATCGCCTGTTCTAAAATTAAAGGCCTTTTGATCTTCGAGTGTAATATACATGCAGGCGGCGTGATATTCAGGATAAACGGTCATGCGGCTGCTCAGGCAAAACCCCATCAGTTTCATTCGGTCAACCGAATAGTTATCGTAAATCTTTGCGTGAATATCGGGCTGATTAATTCCCATTCGTGTCAATTCGGCCACTGTTTCAAAAGTGCTTGGGTTCGATACGTTAAAGTCGAAAGAACCTGTATCAGTCATAATTCCGGCAAAGAAAGAAGTCGCGGCATCTTTATCCACGAAATTTATCAGGTCTGTTTGACGCAGCACTGAAAAAATAAGTTCGGCAGTGGAACTAAAAGTCGTATCAGAAATAATCAGATCGGTAAAATTACCCGGATGCGGATGATGGTCGACCAAGGCCATTTTGCCCTGGTAGCCTTCAACAAGGCTTTTCATATCACCTAGACGAGACAGTTGATTGAAATCCATACAAATAACGAGATCCGAATCTTCAAGCGCCCGTGCTGATTGTTTGGGATGGTGACTGTATATGATCACTTCGTTATGCCCATCCATCCAGTGATAAAATTCAGGATATTTGGTCGGGCTCACCACATTCGCGTTGTAACCAGCATTTTTCAGAACACGCCACAACCCAAGCACAGAGCCCATGGCATCCCCATCGGGATTGGTATGAGGAATCAAAACGATTGATTTTTTACTGCTTTCGATTAACTGAACTAAATGATTAATCAGTTCTCTATCAATTCTATTCAAGAGTTCAATATTAAAAATGACTTACAAATATAAAAATAAAGACCAACGAGCTAAGGATACATCTCAAAATTTAGTTAACTTGGGTTCCATTCAACAACAAATCAACACACAAAAATATGTCAGGAAATCAAACATTTACAATGATTAAACCCGTTGCGGTAAAAAATAATTTCATCGGTCCTATTCTTAAAATGATCAACGAAGCCGGGTTCAGGATAAAAGCAATGAAATACACGCATTTAACGAAAGATCAGGCCAAACAATTCTATGGCGTTCATGCCGATAAATATTTTTTCGAAGAACTGACCGATTTCATGAGTTCAGGCCCTATCGTGGCTGCGATCCTCGAAAAAGAAAATGCCGTTGCCGATTTCAGAAAACTGATTGGTTCTACCGATCCATCAAAAGCCGACGAAGGTACAATCAGGAAAATATTTGCCGAATCAATGTCGCACAATGCAGTACATGGTTCAGACAGCGACGAAAATGCCATCATCGAAAGCGATTTTTTCTTCTCGAAAACCGAGCGATTCTAATCTGACGCTGATTTTTATTTTTCGCTTTACCTGAAAATAATTGTCCGGATAATTTCTTCACCTACCGTTTCGTTCAGTCGTGTTCGGATGTCTTCTTTCATCATCAGCAACTCGTTTCGCAACACGGGAGAAGTGGTTTCCACGAAAAGTGTATTATTCTGGATGTAAATATTTTTGGTATACCTGGTGACGGTTTTTCCCATCACTTCTTCCCACGATTTGATCAGGTCGAGTTCGTTTAACTTTCGCTCCAGGTTATTCTCCTGAATATAGTTTTTCAGGATATTCGACAGGCTTTCTGTGTTGCTTTTTCTCATCGGTCGGTCAGTTAAATTTTGAATTACTGAATGACAGCGCCGTCGGCGATGGTAAAAATCCGTGACTCCGTTTCCAGTGCTGCAATCATCTGATCGAGATGCTCGCGGTTGGTATCAGTTATGAAAATCTGGCCAAAATGATCATCGGCTACCAACCGAACAATTTGCTCTACCCTGTTCTTGTCGAGTTTATCAAAAATATCGTCGAGCAGTAAAATGGGTGTCAACCCCGAAACTTCTTTCATAAAATCGAATTGCGCCAGTTTGAGCGCCACCAGATAGGTTTTTTTCTGTCCCTGCGAACCGAATTTCTTAATCGGGTTTTCGGCCAGTTCAAACTCAAAATCATCTTTATGAATCCCGGCAGAAGTGTATTGCAACATGCTGTCGCGTCCTGCATTTCGCTTCAGCAATTGTTCAAAGTTATTTTCACTGAGGTCCGATTGCAGTTTCAAACCAACCGCTTCCTTTCCTCCTGAAATTAACTCATAATATTTCTGAAAAATTGGCTGCAGCTTTTCTATAAACGAAACCCGTACTGAATGAATCTGCTGACCATAGCGCACCAACTGATCGTCCCATATTTCGAGCGTATCGGGCGGTACAGTTCCTCTTCCGGAGAATTGCTTCAACAGATTGTTTCGCTGTTGCAAAGCGCGGTTATATCGAATCAGGTTTTCGAGATAAACAGCGTCATACTGAGAGATAACCGAGTCGACAAAACGCCGGCGCTCTTCACTTCCGCCTGTTATCAGGTTGGTATCCGAAGGAGTAACGACGATCAGCGGAATCAATCCGATGTGTTCCGAAAGCTTTTTATATTCCTTCTGATTCCTTTTGAATATTTTCTTCTGATTTTTTTTCAGGCCACAATAAACCACCTCGTCCGAATCGAGCCTCGTATATTTTCCCTGTATCATAAAAAATTCCTGACCAAACCGAATGTTTTGCCCATCAACCGGGTTCAGAAAACTCTTGCAAAACGACAGGTAATAAATAGCGTCCATCAGGTTAGTCTTGCCTGCTCCGTTGTTGCCAATAAAGCAGTTCAGACTATCAGAAAACTTCAGATCAGCCAGCTCTAGGTTCTTAAAATTTACAATAGATAACTCCTGAATGTACATGCTCCGGTGGTTTAACTTCGGCAAAACTACAAATTTAGATGGTGTCAAACGACAAAAACAAAGGTACAACGGATAATAACAGCAGTGTGTTGATTAATATTCAATTTTATATCGAAAAACAGCAGTTTATTTTTGAAAATAATATATTTTTGCCTCCGATTTTCGAATTATACTAATTAAGATGGCAAAAGACAAAAAACCGACACAGGTTGATAACCTGTCAGAAGTAGAAAATGCGTTAACCCAAACCGAGCAGTTTCTCGAAAAAAATCAGAAGATAATTACCATTGTTATTGGTGCAATCGTTGTTGTAGCAGCCGGTTATCTTGGATTGAACAAATTTTATCTTGAACCACGTTCAAAAGAAGCTCAGGAACAAATGTTTACGGCTCAGAACTATTTCGAGAAAGACTCATTCAACCTTGCGCTCAACGGCGACGGAACCAATCCTGGGTTCCTCGATATTATCGACGATTTTGGCTCAACGGATGCCGGTAACATTTCTTATTACTATGCAGGAATTGCATACCTGCACATGGGTCAATTCGAAAATGCCATCGATTACCTGAAAAAATTCAGCACCGACGATATTCTCCTGGGCCCTATTTCCGTTGGAGCACAGGGCGACGCTCAACTCGAACTTGGCAAAACAGACAAAGCTCTTGACCTCTATACCGAAGCATATAAAATGAACGATAATGAGCTCACAACTCCTGTTTATATGCTCAAAGCCGGTGAGTTGCTCGAAAAATCGAACAAGCAAGCAGACGCGCTGAAACTGTATGAGACCATCAAACAGAAATATGCTGAAACAAACGAAGGTCGCATCATCGACAAATATATTGCACGCGCTAAAGCAAAATAAGACGAGATTTCTTACGGAAAATCATATTGATTAAATCCCCTGCATGCAGGGGATTTTTTATTTTTGACAAGTAAAACGATGAACAATGGCTACTAAAAATTTATCTGAATACGACTTAAATTCTGTTTCATCAGCTTCTCAAATGAAATTTGGGATTGTGGTTGCCGAATGGAACTATGAAATAACCGGAGCGCTCGCTCAGGGCGCTGTCGACACCCTGAAAAAGCATGGGGCTACTGATGAAAACATCATCGTAAAACATGTACCCGGAACATTCGAACTCACGCTTGGCGCCCAGTTTCTGGCCGAATTTACAGGTGTCGACGCCATCATTGCGCTTGGTTGTGTAATACAGGGAGAAACCCGTCACTTCGACTTTATCTGTGCAGGTGTTACACAGGGAATTACCAGCCTGAACATCAAATACAACAAACCATTTATTTTTGGTGTACTGACAACCGACAACCAACAACAGGCGCTCGACCGTGCAGGAGGAAGACTCGGCAACAAAGGAGACGAAGCGGCAGTAACCGCCATCAAAATGCTGGCGCTGAAAAACGACTTAAAAAAATAAGAAGGGCGAAAGCCCTTTTTTTATGAATGATACCACGACCCGGCAAATTTTCGGGGCGTTGCAGTTCGCAAAAATTCGTACATTTGAATACTAACGACTAATAAAAAGAGAGAATTTTATGAAAACGATCATCGAACTTTTTGAAACCAGCGTTTCAAAGTTTCCAAACAACATTTACCTGTGGGAAAAACAAAACGGGAAATTTGAAGGCACAACATACAGCCAGACCCGCGATTTTGTTTTCAGGTTTGGTGCAGGACTGATGTCGCTGGGGCTACAAAAAGGTGATCGTGTTGGCCTGATATCCGAAGGAAGAAACGCTTGGATAATTTCAGAGCTGGGCATTTTATATGCAGGTGGAATCAATGTTCCGCTGTCAGTTAAACTCGAATCGGGCAGCGAGCTCAAATTCAGGCTGGCCCATTCAGGAAGCAAAATGGTGATTGTCTCTCATGCTCAGGCTGCAAAAGTGGAAGAAATCAGGAACGAACTTCCCGACCTCGAAAAAGTCATTTACCTCGATGGAAAAGAAAATCCGGGAGAGAATGACCTTTCCTACAAACAGGTTTTGGCACTTGGCGACGAATTTCTGAAAACCCGTGCTGCTGAATTCGAAGCATCATACAAAACCATTCAGCCTGACGACATTGCCAACATTTCATACACCTCGGGAACAACTGCTGATCCGAAAGGAATTATGCTTTCACAACTCAATTACGCTTCCAATGTCGTGCAATCGAACACCCTGATGGACATTACCGAGGAGTGGCGCACACTGGCATTGCTGCCATGGGACCATGCCTTTGCCCACACTGCCTGTCTTTATTGCTTAATGTACAACGGAGCAAGCATCGCAGCCCTCGAAACTGGTAAAACACCTATGGAAACCTTGAAAAACATTCCAAAGAATATCAAGGAGATTCAGCCTACCATCATGATGAGTGTTCCGGCGCTGGCCAAAAATTTCAGGAAAAGCATTGAAGCAAACATCAGGCAAAAAGGGCCAACTGCTGAAAAATTGTTCGTGCACGCCCTTAAAATTGCATACAAATACAATGGCTTCGGCTGGGACCGCGGAAAAGGTTTCAGGGCTGTCTATAAACCATTGCTCAACCTTTACGACAAAATTCTTTTCAGCAAAGTGCGCGAAGGATTTGGCGGGAAACTTCAGTTCTTCATTGGTGGCGGCGCCTTGCTCGACATCGAACTGCAGCGGTTCTTTTACGCCATCGGCATCCCAATGTGCCAGGGATACGGCCTATCGGAAGCTGCCCCCGTTATTTCGTCGAACGCGCTGCACGCCATTAAATTTGGTTCTTCCGGAAGATTGGTCAAATACATGGACCTGAAAATATGCGATTCAGATGGGAACGAATTGCCGCAGGGCGAAAAGGGCGAGATTGTTGTAAAAGGCGACAACGTGATGAAAGGCTACTGGAACAATCCCAAAGCTACAGCCGACACCATTAAAGATGGATGGCTCTACACCGGCGACATGGGCTACATGGATAAAGATGGCTTTCTTTATGTCCTTGGCCGTTTTAAAAGTCTCCTGATTGGTAGCGATGGTGAAAAATTCAGTCCTGAAGGTATCGAAGAAGCGCTGGTAGACCAATCGGCGTTTATCGATCAGTGTATGCTTTATAACAACCAGAATGCGTGGACTTCAGGAATGATCGTTCCCAACATGGCTGCCATTAACCGGGAAATTGAAAAAAGAGGTATTAAAGCCGGAACAGAGGGAACAAGAGCTGAAGCGCTAAAAATTATACAGCAGGAAGTTGATGCCTACAAAGCTGGTGGAAAGTTTGCAGGTTCGTTCCCCGAAAGATGGCTGCCTGCAACTATTGCTGTGCTTCCGGAAGCTTTTACTGAGCAAAATCACCTGTTGAACTCAACGATGAAAATGGTTCGCGGAAAAATTACAGAACGTTTTAAGGAAGAACTTGAATTCTTATATACTCCTGAAGCCAAAAACATCGTTAATGACAGAAACCTGGAGGCGTTGAGAAATTGGAAATAAATAGCTAAGGTTTATAAAAGGAACATGGTCTCCGGATTAAATCTGATGCTTCGTTCATAACAACTTTCAGTTTAATTGCAATGAGACATTTTGTTATATTATTCCTATTAATGATCGTCTTTGCCCCGGCTGGCAATGCCCAGAAAATGGCCGGATTTGGCGGTGAGCTAAGTGTCGTAGGTGCGAAAATAAACTACCGTAGCTGGTTATCGCGAAAAACAGGATACGAAATCTTCGGCGGCGTTACTGCCGAATTTGACGACCTGATGCCGAATGATCCGGAAGCCGGGCTAAAATACCTGCACACGTTTATTTTCAACCGGGCCGACAGAACATACATCGGACTAATGGCTAAATGGAAATGGGTTGACGTTGATGATTCGGACAGATCGACCAACCTGCCAATCCCGGGGATTTTAGTCGGAAAAGAATGGTTCAACAAAAAAAGAAAACTCAAGGGTTTTGCCATTGAAGTCGGCTATCAGTTCGGGACAAAAGAGTATAATGTATACAACCCGGTCATTCACAACATCATCGGGCAATACCAATTCAACGAATTACCGTTAATCCTGAATTTCAGGTATTCCTTCTATCAAAAAAGGAGGTAATTATGCTGACTAAAATCCGGTAACCGAACCCAGGTTTTTAATACTGAAATCACGTTCGAAAGAAGTAACGAACATGCTCTTGTTCATCGATCCGCCCATCGGCGAAACCTTACCGAAAGAGAAATTCATCTGTGTCAACTCAAGCGGATAATTGCCCAGGCAATCCCGGAAATCCTTGCCATAGCGCGACAATGCACTCATAAAATAAAAAGTAACATCGTAGCCCTGAAAGCTGAATTGCGTCGGTTCGCCCGCAAAAACATCGCGATACTGACTGACGAATCTTTTCACAAGCGGACGCTCATAGTCGACAAAATAGGGCGAAAGGTAGCGCAGCTTAATTTTATGGTAATTTTCGGTCTGAATACTTTTCAGCTTGGTAAATGTTGGCGTTCCAACCAGCAAAATCCGATAATGTTCTGCCAAAGCCGTCAGGTTGGTAACCGCAACGCTCACCTGTGCTTCATTATCTGTTGGAATCACAAAAACATTTTCTCCGCTTTCATCCAGCATCGACTTGATGTTACTCACACCCTGCTGCTGGAAGCTATATTCATGAAAATACCGTTTCTCTCCTGATTCGCCGAATTTCTCTTTACAAAGTTTTCCAACCATGGCTTCCGAACTATTCGAATTACCTGCAAACTGAAGCAGAATAAAGTTCTTTCGGGCAAATTCTTTGAAAATATAGTCGGCGGTTTGTTCAACCTGAAAATCGCGCGACGGGTTCACTTTGAAGTACCAGGGATTTTTCTTCTCAAAATTTCCTGAAGATGAAAGCGGAGAAACCATCGGAATGCGGTTTTTAGCGGCAAACGAGGCAACCGATTGCTGCAATTCAGGATAAA
>JAEWME010000357.1 GCA_023393265.1 Bacteroidota bacterium
GCGATGCCCGCTTTGGTGAAAGCAAACCGGATTCAGGAAAAAGCCAGCGGTGTTGGCTTCGATTGGGAATATCGCGAGCAGGTTTGGGACAAGGTGAAGGAAGAAATCAATGAGCTGAGTGTGGAAATAGATCAGGTCGATCAGGATAAAATGGAAGCCGAGTTTGGCGATTTGTTTTTTGCCATGGTCAATGCGGCGCGACTCTACGGAATCGACCCGGAAACAGCGCTGGAACGTACTAACCTGAAATTTATGAATCGCTTCAATTACCTCGAAAGTCAGACACTGCAAAAGGGAAGAGACCTGAAGAAAATGAGTCTGGCTGAGATGGACGAGATTTGGGATGAAGCTAAAAAGCTGGAAAAACAATAACCTTTCAAGTGAATCCGGATGAACCGAACAGGAAGAATTGCATTCTCGTTTTTTATGTTTTTGCTGGCATTTACGACGGTTCTTCATGCCCAGATTGATACAGTTAGATTCAATAAATATTACTTCAAGAAATACTGGACTGACGCCAAAACAATCGTGACCTTTCCTGTGCGCTGGAAAGATAGTGACTGGACCAAATTGGGCGCTTTTGTTGTCGCCGAAGTTGGAATGTCGTTTGCCGATCAGCCTATCAAAGATTTTGCACAAGCACACAGGGACGAAAACCTGACCTGGGTTTCCCGAAATGTGTTCGAACATTTTGGGTCGGAGCACAGCATCATTGTGATGTCAGGATTATTCACTTACGGTCTGGTATTTAAGAACCAGAAATGCCAAAGCACAGGATTGCTTGCTTTCGAGAGTTTCGTGATGGCCAGTTTGGTAACGCGGGTGCCGAAAACGCTCATCGGGCGCGAGCGGCCCGACAACTGGCAAGGACATGGACCATATACATTCAACGGACCGTTTGGCGGAAACAGTTTTCCATCGGGTCACACCACCGCTTCTTTTGCTGTGGCGTCGGTAATTGCAACACAGTTCCGCGATATTAAGTGGGTGCCTTATGCCTCGTATGGAATTGCCACCATGGCCGGACTTTCGCGGGTGTATGACAATAAACACTGGTTTACTGATGTTGTAGCCGGGGCAACCGTTGGAATCGTGATTGGGAATATGGTATGTCACCGTGTTCCTGATTCGAGGTTAACTTTGGTCCCGTTTACAAACGGATATATTCAGGGTGTTCAATTGGCATACCGTTTGTAATCCGGTTTTTATAACGATTTTCTTGTTAAATTTTAATTCAGCATTTATGCGATCAAATTTTATGCTTCTGATTCTGTCTGTTTTTATAATTAGTTCCTGCACGACGGGGCAGAAATCGCTTCAGCAGGGAAACTTTTACGATGCTTTGATGAAGGCTGTTAACAGGCTTGGCAGCGATCCGGATAACCGGAAAGCAAGTCAGGTCGTCCGCGAAGGATATCCAATGGCAATGGCCTATTATCAGGAAGAAATAGATAAAATGCTCACCGGAAACGATCCTTTTAAATGGAATCAGACCCTGGATGTGATGAATACGGTGAACCAAATTTCCGACGAAATCCGACGGATTCCGGCTGCCCGCCAACTGGTTACTTCTCCTAAAACATACACATCGGAGCTCATCAATGTACAAAACCATGCGGCGCAGGAACACTATGATGCAGGAATGGATTTGCTGGCCCGCAATACAAGGGAGACAGCCAAAGAGGCTTTCTATCATTTCCGAAGCGCCGATGCCCTGGTTCACGGATTTAAAGACGTGGCCGCCAAAATGCAAAAGGCGAAAGAAATGGCAACTTTGACCGTTGTTGTCGAACAGATTCCAGTGAATGGTAAATACGAATATTCGGCCCAGTTTTTCTACGACAATGTGTTCCAGATGCTCAATCAGAAATTTCAGGAAAAGGACTTTGTCCATTTTTTCTCTCCTGAAGAAGCGGAGCGGGTTAAGTTGAAATATCCGGATATGGTTTTGCGAATGGGTTTCTATGATTTTTTTATCGATCGCCCACAGCATTTTGAGGAAGAGAAAGACCTTACCAAGCAGATTGAGGAAAAGTACGAGGTAAAAGTTTCGCGCGACTCGACGGTCACTAAAACCCGGCTGGTAACTAAAAAGGGAAAAATACGAATTGTGACCGATCAGGTTGCTTCAGGCGGATTGCTCGAAATAAAGTGTGTCGATTTTCAATCGCAGAAAATAATTTTCACCGATAAAGTTCCCGGACAATTTACCTGGCAAAATCAATATGGCGTTTTCGTGGGCGAAAAGGAAGTTTTGGATAATAACCTGGCGAATATTATCAGTAATAAAGTACAAATGCCACCGGCTTCGCAGGATATGTTTGTGCTGTTCACCAAACCAATCTTCAATCAATTGACCAGCAAGCTGGTGAATTATTTCAGCCAATATAATTAAATCGCTGACTGCATCGTTGTAAAGATAATTTTTGAATAATATTTTTCCTGATCTAAGTTACAACCGACGATAATGCGCCATCCTTTTCTGTATGCTTTGTTCAGTTTTCTGACATTTGTTTCGGCAAAAGGTCTTTGCAATCAACCTATCGATAGGCAGTTGCGGGAAACGCATGCTATTTCAGTTCCCGATATCATAGAGCAGCAGACAGTTTATACTGAAGTAGAAATAGAACCTGTATTGCTTGATTTTAATACAATTGCGTTGTCGACTGATGAGCTTGATCAGGAATTGTTTTACTGGACACAGCAGGATGTTTCGCTTCGGAAGCAGGTTCGTTTCCTTATCCCGGCCGAGGTGCAAAAACGAAAGGTAGTTCCCGACTTTTTTGTACATATTTTAATCCTCGACTTCAAAATTGAACGGAATGGCGTTCCGTCGTACCAATCAGGATTAAGTACCGATTCACGCGAACTGGTGGCCAGCGGAAAAATCCGACTGATTATCCAATCGGCGTCCGACGAAAAAGTTATGCTGAAAAAAAATCTGTTTGCTGTATACCGAAAGTACGCCAATTATCGGCTCAGGGTAGACAGTTCGCGCGATAATGTTCACGATCCGGCTACGCAGGGCATTTTTAATGCGTGGTTCAGCGAGAATCAGAAAATGATAACAGATGAACTGAACGGCTATTTTAACATTTCGGCAGCGCAGTGAAAAGCGCCAGTCCGCCTTTGCTGGTTTCCTTGTAATCGTTCGATAAATTTTTTCCCGTTTTATACATGGTTTCCACTACTTCGTCGAAACTAATCCGGTGACGTCCGTCCGACATCAGCGCGTAGGTGTTGTGTGCCAGCGCCCGCTCTGCTGCAAAAGCGTTTCGCTCGATGCAGGGAATTTGCACCAGCCCGGCAACCGGATCGCAGGTTAATCCGAGATGATGTTCAATGCCCATTTCGGCGGCATATTCAATCTGGTTGATGGTGCCGCCCATTAACTGGTTGGCCGCAGCCGAGGCCATCGCACAGGCCGTGCCTACTTCGCCCTGACAGCCCACTTCTGCTCCTGAAATGGACGCATTGTGTTTGACCAGTGTGCCAATCAGTCCTGCTGTCGCCAGCGCTTTGCAAATTTGATCGATGTCGGCCTCATAAACCTTTTGATAGTGTTTCAGCACAGCCGGAACAACGCCGCAGGCCCCGCAGGTTGGAGCGGTTACAATTTGTCCGCCTGCCGCATTTTCTTCTGAAACGGCCAGCGCGTAGGCAAAGAGTTTCGATCTTTTTTTAAATGGACCACTGAAGTTTTGAGATTTCAGGCTAAACGAACTGGCTTTTCGTGGCAGCATCAGTCCTCCGGGCAAAGTTCCTTCCTTTTTCATGCCCCGGGCAATTGCAGCGTCCATTACCTGCCACACGTCTTTTAAAAAATCCCAGATTTCAGGACCTTCACAATCTTCAACAAACTCCCAGAGCTGTTTGCCATTCTCGTGGCACCAGTCCAAAATCAGGTCAAGCTTATCAAGTGGATAAACGTCGCTTGTTTCAAGTTCGGTGTTGTCATCAACGATGGCGCCCCCGCCAATGCTGTATGCTGTCCATTCTTTCAGGAGATTTTCTCCCTGCCAGGCTTCAAACTTCAGGGCATTGGGATGTTTGGGTAAAAAGGTTTCGGGTTCCCAGGCTATCGCGATGTTTTTGCCCGTAAAGATTTCCATGATGGCTTTGTCGGTTAAATGGCCTTTGCCGGTGGCGGCCAGACTTCCGTAGAGCGTAACTTTGTAGAGAGAAGCTTCAGTATTAGCTTCCAGAAACTTTTTAGCTGCCTTGGCTGGCCCCATCGTGTGACTGCTCGAAGGCCCGTGACCGATTTTATATATTTCCCTGATTGATTCCATACCCAATAATTTGCCGCAAAATAAACCCGGTTTTGTGTGATCAAAGGTAACATTTGTCAGGATTTTCAGGTTTGATTTGTATCAACTTCGCTGCCCCGCGGAAGAAAAGATTTTCCGTTTTCACAGTTTTTAAGACTTTAATTTTTCACAGTCAAAGATTATTAGGTAGCTTTAACCAGCTAATTATTCAGAAAAGATGAAACGTTTACAAAATTTATCGCCTCAACCGCTTTGGAATTATTTCGAAGAGATTTGCCAGGTTCCGAGGCCATCGAAGAAAGAAGAGCGAATTATTCAGTTTTTGCTCGATTTTGCAGCAGCGAACCATTTGGATGCCACCAAAGACGAGGTTGGCAATGTACTGATCAGGAAGCCTGCTTCGGCTGGCCGCGAAAATGATCCGGTGGTGATTTTGCAGTCGCATGTTGATATGGTTTGCGAGAAAAACAGCGAAACACAGCATAATTTCGACACCGACGCCATTAAGCCATTTGTCGACGATGGCTGGGTGAGGGCAGAAGGTACAACACTTGGCTCCGACGACGGAATTGGGATGGCGGCTCAAATGGCTGTGCTCATCTCCAAAGACTTGTCGCATGGACCGATCGAATGCCTTTTTACGGTTGATGAGGAAACCGGCCTTTCGGGTGCATTTGCTTTGCAGTCGGGATTCATGACCGGCAACATTTTGCTGAATCTCGACTCGGAAGATGAAGGTGAGCTTTTCATCGGTTGTGCAGGCGGAATCGATACCGTTGGAGCAATCAGCTTTATGCCCGAAGATGTTCCGGCAGGTTCATTTGCCATCAGGCTCGACGTAAAAGGGCTGATGGGCGGCCATTCGGGCGACGACATTCACAAGAACCGCGGAAATGCCAATAAAATACTGAATCGTTTTTTAAGCGCGGCGAACAAGTTGTTCGACATGCGGCTGGTCGATTTTAATGGCGGAAATCTCCGGAATGCCATCGCGCGTGAGGCTTTTGCGGTGGTTGTGGTGCCACATTCGCAGAAAGAAGATTTCATCGTGGAATGGAATGTCTTTGCTTCGGAAATGGAGTTTGAGTTTGAACGCGCTGAGCCGAAAATCAAATTGCTGCACCAGTCGGTTGATCTGCCCGGTTTCGTGATTGACAAGAATTCGCAGAACCGTTTGCTGAGGCTCATTTCAGCTTGTCCGCACGGTGTTCTGGAAATGAGTAGCCGCATGATTGGTATGGTCGAAACATCGACCAACCTGGCGTCGGTTAAGTTTACCGATGACAACCGGATTTTGATTACAACCAGTCAGCGCAGTGAAATTGAAAGCCGTAAGTACATGGCTGCCGAGATGGTTGAAGCGGCCATGCTGCTGGCCGGAGCTTCGGTTGAGCATTCCGATGGCTATCCTGGCTGGACGCCAAATCCCGATTCGGTGGTGGCAAAAATTACAGCCGATTCGTATCGTAGACTATTCGGAACGGAACCAATTATCCGCTCAATTCATGCTGGATTGGAATGCGGTCTTTTTCTCGAAAAATATCCTGAACTTGACATGGTTTCATTTGGTCCGACCATTCGCGGGGCCCATTCTCCCGACGAGCGAATCGATATCGAAACAGTTGATAAATTCTGGAAGTTACTGGTTGATGTGCTTGAAAATATCAGATAAAAAACAAAATGATCTGGTGAATGAGTTCGCCGGATCATTTTATTTTCAGGAAAAATGAGCACATTTGTGTTCTCACTGAAAAAGCCAACCAATGAACCGAATCATTCTGCTTGCCCTGCTGTTTTTCCCTTTTTTAAGAATTTCTGCCCAGGAAAACTGGACGCATCTTCGTGGCAGTAACCTCGATGGCTGTTCGCAAAGTGAGCATCCGCCGGTTTCGTGGAACGATTCAACGCACATTCAATGGAAAACGGAAATTCGTGGACTCGGATGGTCGTCTCCGGTTGTTTTTGGCGATCAGGTTTGGGTGAGTTCTGCCACTCCTGATGGCAAAGAGATGTTTGCCGAATGTGTCGATTTCAATTCAGGAAAACTGGTGCGTGAAGTCATGCTTTTCAAACCCGACTCCATTCAGCACATTCACCCAACCAACAGCTATGCAACGCCAACTCCCTGCGTTGAGGACGGTTTTGTTTATGTGCATTTCGGAACTTACGGCACCGCCTGCATCGATACCCGGTCGTTCAATATCGTCTGGATAAGAACCGATCTGAACTGTGAACACATGCAAGGAGCGGCTTCTTCGCCCATCATTTACAAAAGTTTACTGATTTTACACATCGAAGGAACGGATGTTCAATATTTGATTGCCCTCGATAAACGAACCGGCCAAACTGTGTGGAAAACGGATCGCCCAAGGGAATACTACGATAAGATTGAACCTGTTTCGCGAAAAGCTTATTGCACGCCCATTGTGGTCACTGTCAATGGAAAAGATCAACTGATCAGCAATGGTTCGCAACTTGCAATTGCTTACAATCCCAATACCGGAGAAGAAATCTGGCAGGTTTTTTATGGCGACGATTCCACGGTGAGTATGCCTTTGTTTTACGATGGAGTGGTATATGTTAATTCGGGATGGATGCTGCCCGCAAACGGCAATTTTTATGCGCGCCTGCTGGCTGTTGATCCAACCGGCACGGGCGATGTGACAAAAACCAAAGTTCCGTGGGAAGTCGACGAGGATGTACCGCAAATTTCGACTCCAGTAATTGTCGATAGCCTGATGTATATGGTGCATGAGCGTGGAACGGTGACTTGCCTCAACGCAAAAACCGGTACAGTCGTCTGGAAAGAGAAACTGAAAGATCAGTTTAATGCTTCTGCCCTGTATGCCGGAGGGAAGATTTACCTGTTTAGCCTGAAAGGAAAAACTTATATTCTTCAGCCAGGCTTGAGCTATAAGTTGATTGCTGAAAACCAGGTAAAGGGACAGTTGAAGGCAACTCCGGCCATTGTGAGGAACAGCGTCATTTTAAGAACCGATAAGTTTTTATACCGGATTTTGGAATAGCGCAAATCGCTATAAATACCAGGGTTGAGGAATTTCCGGCAGGTTCATCCGGATGCGCCATTCCTTCGGAAAATAGTTATTGGCGCGGTTCCCCAGATTTTTTACAAACCCCAGAGGGATGTTCTGGTAAGTCACCAGTAGCCAGCCTTTCACTGTTGTATTAAGCCTGATTTCATCTTTTTTCTGAAACTGAAGGGCCTCGTGCAGATTGAGTTCTGTCGTTTCGAAGATGGCAGGATTGCGATCGACTGACAAGGCAAAGAAATGCTCGGGCAGCAGGTCGTTTTTCTTGAATTGTGCAAGCGGAATTCCGAAGCTGATGATCCGCAAACATTCGGAAAGTGCCTGCAATACTGGAATTTTATTTTCAGGATAAGCAATCAGAAATTCATTTTTAACCAGAAATTCCGAATCATCAGTTACCAGCCAGTTGCGCACTTCAGCAAACTGTTTCGGCATTTTTTCGAATTTCAGACGAGCCTTTTTCGAAAACGAAAAGTAGTCAGCTCCTTCTTTTTTCCGGATAAGCGTCATGAAAAAACCTTCGCCTTT
>JAEWME010000429.1 GCA_023393265.1 Bacteroidota bacterium
AATAAGCATTGATGAATTTCAGGTCGTTTTGCCAGATGGCACCAAATGCTCCGTAAACAACGCTGATGGTTGTCAGGATGATAAATATCCAGGCCATTTCGCTGGCAGCTTCAGGCATCAGGAACATGGCTACTCGGAAACATCCGTAGCCTCCGAGTTTCATCAACACACCGGCGTGTAGCATCGAGACGGCAGTTGGTGCCGAAGCGTGACCGTCGGGCGACCAGGTGTGGAACGGAAATAAAGCACCCAAAATACCGAATCCAACAAACGTGAAGGGGAAGAAGAAGCGCTGTGCTTCAACCGGTATTTTTATTTTGGAGATCTCGATAATGTTAAAGGTGAGCTGACCGCCATCAGGTGCCGAATGATAATAAATTCCGAAGATTCCTACCATCAAAAGGGCCGAACCTCCCATCAACATCAAGGTCAGTTTCATGGCCGACGACTCTTTTGGGCCACTTCCCCAGATACCAATCAGCAGGTACATCGGGATCACCGCTACTTCGTAGAAAAGGAACATGGTAAAGAGGTCGAGCGAAATGAAAAAGCCATAAACTCCTGTTGCCAAAAGAATCAGCGATATGAAAAACTCGCGCGACAGGAACTCCATTTCCCACGAAGCAAAAATCCCTGCAAACACCACAATCGACGTGAGACAAAGCATCGCAACTGCAATACCATCGACCCCGATTGCATAATGAATATTTAAACTCTTAAACCAGGTATAGTCGGCGGTGAAAAGCATTTCGTGCATGTCGCCACCCTTGCGGGCACCCAGGTACATGAAAAGCAGCACTGCCGTTACTATGAGCTGAATACCCATCCCGATAGCAGAAACCATGCGCGCTCCCTTCAACCCTTTGGTGAAGAGAATGCTGATGATCGTTAGCACCGGAATTACTACTAATAATGTCAGAATATTCATTCTATATCTTTTTATAAAATTTTACATCAGGAAATAAACCAGCGAAAGCGCCAAAGCCAATGTGCCCGCCACAAACATAAATGCATAGTGTTGCAATTGTCCCGATTGCATTCCTTTAATCCGGTATGATATTTTCTCGGTCACCAAACCAATGCCAACCATAAATCCGTCAATGATGTGGCGGTCGAACCAGGCCACCGGACGTGAGATATAATTGAAAATGATTTTCTTGGTGACAAACAAATAGATTTCGTCGAAATAGAACTTGTTGTAAGTTGCGGTATAAAGAATCCCGAATTTCTTTGAAAGTTTTTCCGGAATGTCGCTTTCTTTTTTGTAAAGAACCCAGGCCAGTGCAATACCCAAAAGACTAATCAAAACGGATGGAACTGCAACGGCTAGATGTGTTTCAGTTTCAAAACCCGTTTTGTCAGAAGTTACCAGTTCGCTGAACGGCAGGAATCCGGAGAATATTGACAAAAAGGCCAGAAAAATCAACGGAATCGCCATTGTCATCGGGCTTTCGTGCGGAGTGTGGTGGTAGTGGCGGTCTTTGCCCCAAAATACATTGAAATAAAGCCTGAACATGTAGAAAGCTGTCAGTCCGGCAACGAGGAATTCAACCGCAAACAAAACGACGTTGTGGTTCAACGCGGCAACCAGGATTTCGTCTTTACTCCAGAATCCAGAAAATGGCGGAACCCCGGCGATGGTCAAACAAGCGATCAAAAATGTGATGTGCGTGATGGGCATATATTTTCTCAGACCGCCCATGTCGTGCATGTAGTTCGAGTGCACGGCGTGAATAATTGATCCGGCACCAAGGAAAAGCAAGGCTTTAAACATGGCGTGGGTAAACAGGTGGAACATGGAAGCCATGTAACCCAAACCTTCTTCGCCGCCATAACCTGAAACACCCAAACTGAGCATCATGTAACCAAGCTGCGATAAAGTAGAGAAGGCGAGTACCCTTTTAATATCGTATTGTGTGATGGCAATCACCGCCGCAAAAAGCGAAGTGAAACCGCCTACATAAGCAACAATTTCCTGAGCCGCCGGAGCCTGAAAGTGAATGACCACAAACATACGGGCAACCAGGTAAACACCGGCAACAACCATGGTGGCTGCGTGGATCAATGCCGAAACCGGGGTCGGACCTTCCATGGCGTCGGGCAACCAAATGTGCAGCGGGAACATGGCCGATTTACCGGCACCACCGATGAAAATCAGGGTCATGGCCCAGGTCAGCGCCGAAATTCCCATGAAACTCATGGAGGCTGCATTGGCGAAGATGGTGGTTCCCGGTTGGGTCAATGCCTGGAAATCGAATGTTCCGGTGACGAATGACAAAATCAGGATACCAACAAGGAATCCTAAATCGGCAAAACGGGTAACAATGAATGCTTTTTTCGATGCAGCAACAGCCGAAGGTTTCTGATAGTAAAAACCGATCAGCAGGAACGAGCTGACACCCACCAATTCCCAGAAAATGTACATCTGGAAAATGTTGGTGGCAATTACCAGTCCGAGCATCGAGAAAGTAAACAGCGAAAGGAAGGCATAAAAACGCTGGAATCCTTTTTCGCCGTGCATGTAACCCAAACTATAAAGATGAACCATGAACGAGATGGTGGTAACCACCACAAGCATCATCACCGAGATAGGGTCGAGCAGAACGCCCATCCGAATAATCAAGGTTTCGGTGAATTTAAGCCATGTTGTTTCAAATGGAATGATCGTCTGGAATCCTTCAGTACCATGAGCGCCGAAGAAATAACTAGCAGCAGTCATCAGTGCAAGAATCCACGAAGTGCCCATTCCGATGGTGCCCAGCACCCCCGAAACAATCGGTTTCCATTTCATTCCAAGCAGACCCGTGATCAGGAACATCATCAGCGGGATCAGTGGAATCAGTATTGTGTAGCTAAATCCGGTCATTAGTCGTTGTTTTTATTTTAATGCCTAATCTTTTTATTTTCAACTTCGAACTCCAAATTTCGGACTCCGAACTTCTAATATTTCAACTCGTTTACGTTTTCAACTTCGATGTTATTCATCTTGCGGTAGATGTTGATGATCAGCGCAATGGCAACAGAAGCCTCGGCGGCAGCAATGCCCACAATGAACAACGAGAAAAAATGTCCCTGTAACTGATCGGGATACAAATAGCGGTTGAAAACAACAAAATTGATGTTTACCGAATTCAGGATGAGTTCGATGGCCATTAACATGGTAATCAGGTTACGGCGAATAATGAAACCACAAACACCAATGAAAAACATGAGGGTGCTTACGATTAGAAAATGTTCGATTGGAATTCCCTGAATCATATTTCTGAATTTTTATTTTTTTCTTTCTTGGCAATGACGATGGCAGCGATCATGGCGGCCAGCAGCAGGATACTGATCAACTCGAATGGCAAAACGTAACCGTTCTTTTCGGTGCTCAGCAACTGGGTTCCGATTACACTCATGTCAACCGGCAATTCAGGATTTGTTGTTGCCTGAAAAGGGTGGGCGAGGAGTGTGGCAATAACAAGACCACTGCCGATAATGGCAGTGCTGAGACCCATAATCAGTTTCGTCAGATCGGGATGTTTGAAGCGGTGCGAGATGTGGCTGGTAAGCAGGATGCTGAAAATGATCAGCACTACGATACCACCGGCATACAGCGTCAACTGAACGGCGGCCATGAACTCGTATTTTAGCATAAAGTACAAACCAGCAGTCGAAAGCAATACGCAAAGCAGGTAAACTGCGGCGCGCAGAATTTTCCGGGTGGTGACGGTCAGCACCGAGCAAGTCAGGATAATTCCTGAAAACAGGTAAAACATGAATACATTCATTATTTGGCCTCCTTTCTAAGTTTCGATCCGGGCTGGTTCAAAACTTTGGTCAATTTATTCCGGTCGAAAACGGCATGTTCAAATTCCTGTCCGAAAGCCAGTGCATCCGAGGGGCAGGTTTTTACACACAATCCGCAGAAGGTGCACATCGACAAATGGTAAATGTGTTTATCAATCACCCGTTCCATTTTTCCTTCAGCATTTGGAATACGGTCGGTGATAATTTCGATGGAACCATTCGGACAGTTCATCTCGCAGATTCCGCAGCCGGTACAAGCATGTTCGTTGTTTGCATCGTGCGGCATCACGATTTCGCCTTTAAACCGTTCTTCCATTTTAAGGGTTTTCCGGTTTTCGGGATACTGTTGTGTTACAATCGCACCCGGACTGAAGAAATATTTCCCTGTAACACGCATGCCCGCCCACAACGACGAGATTCCGTGGAACAGTTCTTTAAAATATTGTGCTATACTGTTCATTGTCTATCCTGATTAAAAATGCCAGCCCATTAAAACGAGGAAGGCAATCAATACAATGTTTACTAAACTGATGGGTAACAGAAATTTCCATTCCAAAGTCAGCAACTGGTCGATCCTCAGACGAGGGAACGTCCATTTGAACCACATGATGATCAGAATGATAAAAAATGTCTTTCCAAAGAACCAAACAACCGATGGAATGTAATCCATGATTTGGTTGAAGCCTTCCCAGTTACCGATGTGAAGCGGCATCCAGCCTCCGAGAAAAACAGTGGCTGCAATGGCCGAAACGATAAACATGTTCATGTATTCGGCGAGGAAAAAGAAGGCGAATTTGATTCCGGAATATTCGGTGTGGAAACCGGCGGTCAGCTCCGATTCAGCCTCTGCAAGGTCGAACGGGCCGCGGTTGATTTCGGCAGTACTGGCAATCAGGAACACGATAAATGAAATGATTGCAGGAATGTGTCCTTTAAAAATCCACCAGCCATTGGCCTGACTTTCAACGATGGTTGACAATTGCATGCTTCCAGAAAAAACGATGATGGCCAGCAACGAAAGACCAACCGAAAGCTCGTAGCTAACGATCTGCGCTCCGCTTCGCATGGCGCCAATCAACGAGTATTTGCTGTTACTTGCCCATCCGGCGAGCAAAATACCCACCACGCTCAACGATGAAACGGCCATCACGTAAAATACACCGATGTTAAAATCGACTGCCTGAAGTCCTTTGCCGTATGGCAGTGCAGCCATGGCCAGGAACGAACAGATGATTACGATGAATGGTGCCAGGTTGAAAAGCAGCGGATCCGATTTGCGGATCGGGATCAGCTCCTTCAGCAACAGCTTGATCAAGTCGGCGATGGTTTGCAAAAGTCCCCACTTCCCAACACGATTCGGACCAACACGGTTTTGAATGATGGCGCACACCTTACGTTCGAGGTACACCAGGAAAAGTCCGAGCAGTGCATACATCAGGAG
>JAEWME010000279.1 GCA_023393265.1 Bacteroidota bacterium
GCTAACGCGTTGTGAAGACAATCCCGCTGCGATAATAGGTGGAAGAACTTCTCGGATTGGGCTGGCGGAAAGCAATGATGGAATCCATTTTGCCCAACTCGGAGAGCCGGTTTTGTTTCCTGAAAACGATTCTTTTATGAAATACGACTATCCCGGAGGTTGCGAGGATCCGCGTGTTGTTGAGTTGGAAGACGGTACCTATCTGATGGCTTACACGAGTTGGAATTACGATGTACCACGATTGTCAATAGCGCTGTCTCCGGATTTGTACAAATGGGAAAAGAAAGGTCCAGCTTTTGAAAAAGCACACAATGGCAAGTTCCTGAATATTGCGTCAAAGTCCGCCTCCATTGTAACTAAAATGGTGAACGACAAGCTTATTGCGGCTAAAATAAATAATAAATATTGGATGTATTGGGGCGAAAAGTTTGTGAATCTCGCTTGGTCCGAAAACCTGATAGATTGGTATCCATCACTCTCCGAATCGGGAGAGCTTAAGGAGATTATGACTCCACGTCGCGGTTATTTTGACAGTGATTTAACTGAATGTGGTCCTCCTGCATTAATTACCGACAAGGGAATACTGCTTATTTATAATGGAAAGAATGCCATGGATAGCGATGCTGATACTTTATTACCCAGAGGAACTTATTCTGTTGGAGAGGCTTTGTTCAGTTTTGATGACCCTGCACAAATAATACAAAGGTCAGATACCTGCATTTTGAAACCAAGTCTCCCTCATGAACTAACCGGACAATATAAATCAGGAACTACTTTTGCCGAAGGATTAGTTTATTTCAACAAAAAATGGTTTTTATACTACGGAACAGCCGATTCTTTCATCGGCGTTGCTGTTTCACAATAAACAAACTATTATGCGATTACTTGTTTTTTTGATACTCGTTTTTTATTCCTCTCTGAGTATTAGCGGAAGCTCTAAAAATATCGAACTGAAATCGCCCGATTCCAAAGTACAAATCGATATTGGTATTACCGATAAGATTACTTACTCGGTGAATTATGGTTCAGATACGGTATTGTTGCCTTCAGCCATTTCAATGAAGTTGCAGGATGGGATTGTTCTCGGTAGCAATCCAAAATTGAAAAACACAAAAAAGCAATCAGTCAGCCAAATCATTCAATCTGAAATCAGGCAGAAAAGAAAGGAAATTAAGGACAATTACAACGAACTGGAACTGACTTTTAGGGGAAACTACAGCCTTGTTTTCAGGGCTTATAACGATGGAGTTGCCTACCGGTTTAAAACTTCTTTTCCTGATAGTATAAAGGTTTTTAACGAAGAATCAGCCTATCGTTTTTCATCAAACGACACGGTTTATTTTGCCGAAGTGGATTGCAGCCTAAAATCCGGTCAGGATTGTTTCCATACCAGTTTTGAGGCGCTTTATAAAACGGTTCCCATCAGTGGGATAACTGCTGATAAAATGGCTTATTCGCCGGTAATTGTTTGTCACGGCGATTTGAAACTGGCGATTACCGAATCGGATTTGGTTGATTACCCGGGAATGTTTTTGACTGGCACCAACGACGGAACCTATTCATTGAAAGGAAAATTTGCCCCCTATCCATTGAAGGAAAAATCGGTTGATTTTTACACCATCGTTACAGAACGCGCCGATTACATTGCCAAAACGAAAGGGACAAAGTCGTTCCCGTGGCGGACGCTGATAATTGCCCCCGAAGATGGCGACCTGGTGGAAAATGATTTGGTTTACCGTCTGGCCGGCGAATCGCAGACTGGAGAAGTTGACTGGCTGAAACCGGGCAAAAGCACTTCCGAATGGCTGTTTGATAACAACATTTACGGTGTCGATTTTAAATCGGGATACAACACCGAAACCTACAAATATTACATCGACTTTGCCGCGAAGTTTCATCTCGAATATGTTTTGTTTGATGCAGGCTGGTCGTCGTGGACCGACTTGTTTGAACTGACACCGGCAATGGACATGGAATTCCTCACTTCGTATGCAAAAGAAAAGGGTGTCGGACTGGTTCTGTGGACTTCGGCCTACGCATTAAACCGCCAGATGGAAGCCGGGCTGGACCGGTTTCAACGTTGGGGAATCAAAGGAATTATGGTCGATTTTATTGACCGCGACGACCAGAAAATGATTAGTTTCTTTGAAAAAGTGGCACAGGAAACTGCCAAACGACACTTGTTTGTCGATTTTCACGGATGCCCGAAACCAGCGGGTTTAAATCGCCGGTATCCGAATATAATAACGATGGAAGGCGCTATGGTTCAGGAATATTACAAGTTTGGCGACAAACTTTCGCCCGAACACGAATTGTGTATTCCGTTTATTCGTGGCCTGTCTGGCCCGCTCGATTACGAGCCCGGAAACATGAAAAATGAAACCCGCGAAAACTTCAAGCCCATGAACAACAAGCCAACCAGTCTGGGAACCCGGATTCACCAGATGGCGATGTTCCTGGTTTATGAAAGTCCGTATGCCAAAATGGGCGGAAACCCGTCGGATTTCCTGAAAGAACCCGAATACACTCAGTTCTGTATAAATATTCCCACCGTTTGGGACGAGACAAAAGTAATTGATGCAAAAATTGGCGACTATGTGGTGCTTTTGCGCCAGGCTGCAAACGGCAATTATTACATCGGTGCCATGACCGACTGGACACCCCGCGATTTTACGGTTGATTGCTCATTCCTGAAAGATGGAAAGTACGAAATCGAAATCTACAAAGATGGTGTGAATGCCGACCGTTACGCAAGCGATTACAAACACGAAATTCAGGAGATTAGCAGCACGTCGTTACTGAAAATTCACTTGGCGCCGGGTGGCGGCTGGGTTGGTAAAATCAGGAAGTTGTAAATAAAGAATGAAATAAAAATCTGATAATGAAAAATTTAAATCTAAAGCTGTTTGTTTTGGTTTTGCTGATAATGGCAGGACAAGTTAACACTTCGTTTGCAGAAATTAAACCCGCAAAAATATTCAGCTCAAACATGGTCCTGCAGCAGGGTATTGAAAATAAAGTTTGGGGTTGGGCCGATAAAAACGAAAAGATTACCATCTCAATCAATGGGAAGGATGTAAAAACCCGCGCGGATAAAGAAGGAAAATGGTCGGCAAAACTACCGTCAATGGAATATGGCGGGCCTTACACAATGACCATTTCGGGGAAAAACCAGGTTCAGTTTACCAACGTGATGATTGGCGAAGTGTGGGTTTGTTCCGGCCAGTCGAACATGGAGTTTCCGGTTTCAGGTGTCATCAACGCAAAAGAGGAAATTGCCAATGCCGGTTTTCCGGAAATCAGGTTGTTTACTGTTCCAAAAAAGGCAGCCAAAAATCCGGTTGAGGATATGGAATCGGGTGAATGGACGGTTTGCTCACCGGCTTCTGTGGCCGATTTTTCTGCTGTTGGTTATTTCTTCGGAAGAAAAATTCACAAGGATTTGAACGTGGCAGTGGGTTTAATCAATACTTCGTGGGGTGGAACAGTGGCCGAAACCTGGACCAGTTCAGAAACAATTAAAAAAGATTCTGATTTTGTTGAAAGCTGGCATGAACTTCAGAAAGCTGATTTGTCGAATTATGAAGCTTCATTAAAAGAGAGAATAAATTCAGTAATTGCTGGTCTCCCGAATAAGGACAATGGTTTGGAATTGAATTATAACAAAGCCGCTTTTGACGACAGCAACTGGAAAACGATTAAAGCGCCCAAATTGTGGGAAGAGCAGGGCTACCGTGGATTAAACGGTATTGCCTGGTACCGAAAATCAATCATACTTAATAAAAAACAGGCCGAATCTGGCATCGTTTTGTCGCTTGGCAAAATTGACGATTACGATGTTTGCTGGGTAAATGGCGTGGAAGTTGGCGCCACAAATGTCTATAATGTTGACCGTGTTTACACTGTCCCTGCATCAATCCTGAAAGAAGGAGAAAATACAATTGCCATAAAAATTACGGATGCCGGAGGTGGTGGCGGTTTGTACAGTCCGGCACGGGATGTTTATTTTACATCAGGAAACACAAAAATAAGCTTAGCCGGCGACTGGAAAATAAAATTTACGGAAGTAACACCTGAAACCAATGCACTAAACCCCAATGATTATCCAACTTTGTTGTTTAATGGCATGGTCAGCCCGATTATTCCTTTTGGGATTAAGGGAGTTATCTGGTATCAGGGCGAATCCAATTCATTAAAAGCCCATCAATACCGGCGCATTTTCCCCAACCTGATAACCGATTGGCGTAATCATTGGCAGCTTGGCGATTTCCCTTTTTTATGGGTGATGCTGGCCAATTATACCGAACCAGTTGAAAAACCTTCGGAAAGTACCTGGGCCGAGTTGCGCGAAGCACAGGCCATGACTTTAAAATTACCCAAAACAGGAATGGCTTCTGCAATCGACATCGGCGATGCGATGGATATTCACCCGAAAAACAAACAGGATGTCGGGAAACGGCTGGCATTAAATGCTTTGAAGGTGGCTTACGGGAAAGACATTATTTGTGCAGGGCCAACGTACCAATGTATGAAAGTTGAAGGTTCAAAAGTTGTCGTTTCTTTCAGCAATACCGGCAGCGGGCTAACTGTGAAAAACAAATATGGCTACATCAACGGTTTTTCGCTTGCGGGTGCCGATGGTAAATTCTATTGGGCTGAGGGAACTTTACTGAACAACAATTCAATTGAACTTCAATCAAAAGATGTTGCGATGCCGGTTGCTGTTCGTTACGGCTGGGCCGATAATCCCGATGACCTGAATTTATACAACAGCGAAGGGCTTCCGGCAATCCCTTTCCGCACCGACGACTGGCCGGGAGTTACTCAATAGATAAATGTAATATTCAATGTTATTTAGTAGAAGTTTTGTCCATCGAATTACTCCTCACCCGAAATTTCGGGACTCTAAAGGGGACTTGCCCGACTCCCCTTTAG